>RQOI01000370.1 GCA_003854995.1 Candidatus Zhuqueibacterota bacterium | reverse complement strand
GTCTTTTTCAAGGGCTGTCCGCTCAGCTGCGTCTGGTGTCACAATCCCGAGAGTCAGTCCGGTCGACCCGAGCTGATGCTGCGGGAGAATCGCTGCATCGGCTGTGGCGCCTGCGCGGCGCAGTGCCCGCAGCACGCCATCACCGTCGCGGACAGAGCCGCGACAAACAGGACGCTCTGCCGCTGTTGCGGTGCGTGTCTCGATTGTTGCCCGGCGGAAGCGCGCGAGATCGTCGGCCGCTCCATCACCATCGAGGCAGTGCTGCAGGAGATCGAAAGGGATCGCCCGTTCTACCAGCAGTCGGGCGGCGGCGTCACCCTGTCCGGCGGTGAGCCTTTGGCGCAGGCCGAATTCACCCGCCAATTGCTGCGGGCCTGCAAAGAGCGCGGCATTTATACCGCCCTCGACACCTGCGGCTATGCCGAGTGGGCAATTCTCGATCAGGTGCGCCAATGCGTCGATCTTTTTCTCTATGACCTCAAAATCATGCAGGATGCCCGCCACATCAGCGCTGTCGGCGCCTCGAACCGGCTGATTCTGGCGAATCTGGTCCGGCTGGCGCACCTGGAGCACAACATCATCGTGAGAGTGCCGATCATTCCGGGATTCACCGATGATTCCGAGAATCTGACGAGCCTCTCTGCATTTGTCAAAAGCCTGCCGCATCCGGTCGCGGTGGACATTCTACCTTATCATGCCATCGCTGCCGAAAAATACAGTCGCCTCGGACGAGCCTATGCGCTGCCCCATCTTTTAACACCTGATGGCGATGAAATGAGCCGCATCAAATCTTTTATGGAACAGTTTGACATCGCAGTGAATATTGGAGGTTAACATGATAACAGAACGCGTCGCCGCGTTGCGTCAGCAAAGTCTGGACGCTGCACCATCCCTGTCATCCGAGAGGGCGGAACTGCTGACCGAATTCTATCAGAGCGCAGCCGATCCGACACAGTCCACGGCCATGCGCCGCGCGCTGGCATTCCACTACATCATGGAGCGCAAAACGATTTACATTGGTCAGGGCGAGCTCATCGTCGGTGAAAAAGGCCCGGCGCCCAAGGCCGCGCCGACTTATCCGGAATTGTGCTGCCACACGCTGGAAGATCTCGACCTGCTGCATGCACGCGAAAAGACCCCCTTCGCCGTCTCTGAGCATGTGCGGTCGTTTTATCGCTCGCAGGCCATCCCCTTTTGGCACGGCAAGACCATGCGCGAGCGCCTGTTCGCCGAGATGACGCCGGCCTGGCGCGACGCCTATGCGGCGGGCGTGTTCACAGAATTCATGGAACAGCGTTCTCCTGGCCATACGACGCTCGATGACAAGATTTATCGCAATGGCATGCTCGACTTTACAAACGCTATCCGCGACAGCATCGATCATCTGGACTATTTCAACGATCCTGCCGCGTGGGCCAAACGCGAGGAGCTGCGCGCCATGGTGATCTGCGCCGACGCGCTCATCCTCTTCGCGGGACGCCATGCCAACAAGGCGCGCGACCTCGCCAACGCGGAAAACGATCCGCAGCGGGCCAAGGAGCTGCGGCGGATCGCGGATATCTGCTCCCATGTGCCGGCGCACGCGCCGCGCAACTTTTGGGAGGCGCTGCAGTGCTACTGGTTCGTGCATCTCGGCGTCACCATTGAGCTGAATCCGTGGGACTCGTTCAATCCGGGCCGACTGGATCAGCACCTGCTGCCGTTCTATCAAAAGGGCCTGCAGGACGGCACCTTGACGCGCGAGAAAGCGCGCGAACTGCTGCACTGCCTGTGGATCAAATTCAACAATCAGCCGGCGCCGCCCAAGGTCGGGGTCACGGCGGCGGAGAGCGGCACTTACACCGATTTCGCCCAGATCAACATGGGCGGCGTCACCGCGCATGGCAGCGACGGCGTGAATGAGGTGAGCTATCTGCTCCTCGATGTCATCGAAGAAATGCGACTGCTGCAGCCCAGCTCATCGATCCAGGTGAGCAAAAAGAATCCCGACCAGTTCATAAAGAGAGCGGCGCAGATCATCCGAACCGGTTTTGGCCAGCCATCCGTCTTCAACCACGACCTCGTCGTGCAGGAGATGTTGCGGGTCGGCAAATCGATCGAGGATGCGCGGAACGGTGGCACCAGCGGCTGCGTGGAGACCGGCGCGTTCGGCAAGGAGGACTATAACCTGACCGGCTATTTCAATATGCCCAAGATCCTGGAATTGACACTGCATGACGGCATCGATCCGCGCACCGGCAAACAGCTGGGCCTGCGCACCGGCGCAGCGGACGGATTCACTTCATTCGAGGAGCTGTTCGCCGCTTTTGAGCAACAGCTGCGCCATTTCATCGACATCAAGATCGAGGGCAACAACATCATCGAGCGGCTCTATGCCGCCTGCATGCCGGCGCCCTTCCTGTCGCTGCTCATCGACGATTGCATCGTAAAGGGGCGGGACTATCATGACGGCGGCGCCCGCTATGACACGAGTTATATCCAGGGCGTCGGACTGGGGAGCATCACGGATGCGCTGTCGTCCATCAAGCGCCACGTCTACGACAAAGGGACGCTGACGCTGGCGGAGATGGTCGAGGCGCTGGACGCCGATTTTGTCGGCCACGAGAGCTTGCGGCAGCTCTTCCTCAACAAGACGCCGAAATTCGGCAATGACGACGATGATGCCGACAGCATCATGCGACAGGTGTTCGAGGCCTATTACCGCGCCATCGATGGCCGCCCCAACAGTCGCGGCGGTCGTTATGCCATCGATCTCCTGCCCACCACTTGTCACGTCTATTTTGGCTCGGTCACCGGCGCGCTGCCGGATGGCCGCAAAGCCGGCTTGCCGCTGTCAGAAGGCATCTCGCCGGTACAGGGAGCGGATCGCCGCGGTCCGACCGCGGTCATCAGATCAGTCGCCAAGATGGACCACGTCCGCACCGGCGGCACCTTGCTCAATCAAAAGTTTGCGCCACAGCTGCTGTCGACGGACAAGGGGCTCGACAACCTCGTCCATCTCATCCGCACCCATTTCAATCTCGATTGCCATCACATTCAGTTCAATGTCGTCGATGCCGACACCCTGAAAAAAGCGCGTCAGCATCCGGAGGACTATCGCGACCTCATCGTCCGCGTCGCCGGCTACAGCGACTATTTTTGCGATCTGTCGGAAGCGCTGCAGGAGGAGATCATTGCGAGGACGGAACAAAAGAATTTTTAATTACGAATTACGAATTACGAATGAAGAATGAATAAAAAGGGGACGATATGAAATCGGCAAATATAGTGCAGGATAAATCATTTCAATTTGCGATTAGAATAATCATGTTGTACAAATATCTGATTGAGGAACGTAGAGAATTTGTTCTTTCGAAGCAAGTTCTAAAAAGTGGCACTTCCATCGGGGCGAACGTCGAAGAATCATTGGGAGCGCAGAGTAAGAAAGATTTTCTAAACAAAATGTCCATCGCCTACAAAGAAGCGAGAGAGACATTGTATTGGCTCAAGCTCCTGCATGCGACGGACTATATTACGCATGATCAATTTTCTTCCTTGGAAAAAGATATTGAAGAGCTGCTCAAAATCATTGGCTCCATCCAAAAAACAACAAAAGCTAATCTAAAGCTATAATACACAAAAGCTTCTAAAATCTCTCTCCATTCGTAATTCGTAATTCGTAATTTGTAATTCTCATAATTTTCCTTGACAATCTTCTACAATTGTAGTATATTATTCTACAGTT
>RQOI01000369.1 GCA_003854995.1 Candidatus Zhuqueibacterota bacterium | reverse complement strand
CGACCATCCCGAGCAGTTCGAGAGCCGATTCGACCTGTCGCAGGAGGCCAACGCCAGAAAATGGATCGAATCGCTGCCGGATGTCTACTGCAACGTGCAAAAGAACGGCTCGCCGGCGTACGCCAACTATGCGCAAAAATTCTTCCGCTGGGAGATCCGCTTCACTCGCCAGGAGCTGGAGCAGAGCATCCAAAATTACACCGGCGTCACCATCGGCTCGTTGCTCGATCTCAAAGCCGTGTCCCGGGGTGTATCGGGACGGATGATTCAGCTTTTGGTCATCGGGACCTCTGATACCCTTTCGATCGACAAAGAGCTGCGCATTCGCAAAGCGCTCTCGCCCACGACGCTCTACAGCGCCTGCATCGTATTCGACAAAATCGGCGACAGCAATGGCCTGCCCGATGCCTTTCTCATCAAAGGTGCGGGCTGGGGACACGGTGTCGGCATGTGCCAGATCGGCGCGGCCATCATGGCCGACCGGGGCAAAGATGCCGGCGATATCCTCAAACACTACTATCTGAACACCCGAATTCGACAGCTCTATTAGCCAATCAGCGTCAGTCGCCAGTAGTCAATTGCATGAATTCGCCCCGGCATATTTTAGTGCTTTTTATCGATGGTTTGGGATGCGGCATCGATGATCCGACGATCAATCCATGTTGCTTTTCGCCGCACTTTTTCCGCCATTTCAGAGATGATGCTCCCCGCCAGCTGGCTGCCGGCGAGTATGTGACCGGCCTGGATGCCAATCTGGATCTCCCCGGCTTACCGCAAAGCGCCACCGGCCAGACAGCTCTTTTCACCGGCGTCAATGCGGCCAAGGTGCTGGGACGACATTTGAGCGGATTCCCCAATCAAAAGCTGCGCGACATCATCCGAGAACATTCGATATTAAAGTGGTTCGCTGAACGCGGCCACAAGGCCGCTTTTTTGAACGCCTTTCACCCACCATTTTTTGACTACAATCCCCATGACATCATCGGGCATCTCTCGGCGACGAGCGTGACGAATCTGGTCGCCGGCCTGCCGTTCTTCGGACTCGATGACCTCAAAGACGGGAGAGCCTTATATCAGGATATCAGCGGCGATGGGTTGCGCGAGAAAGGCTTTGCGGCGCCCATCACCTCGCCGGAAAAAGCCGGAGAGATCATTGGCCGACAGGCGCAGCACTATCACTT
>RQOI01000368.1 GCA_003854995.1 Candidatus Zhuqueibacterota bacterium | reverse complement strand
CTGAAGTTTTGCATTTTTAAGGTAACGCCAATTGGAACTTGATACGGCTGAAATCCCAGTTATCGCCATCAATGCGTTCGATGACCCACTCGATTGTATCACTGAGGGTTTGTCGCAATACCGTCATGCAGGCTTGTCCGATGGTCGTCAGACGTTCCCGTGCCCACTCACGCGCACGGCCCTGCCGCAATTGACGCATCAAGACGCTGTACGCCAGGAAGACCATATACATGTGGCGGGTCTGACCACGGCCGTTCCTGAGCTGACATTCGCCCATGCCCAAATGCTGCTTGCCGTCCCGATGGAAGCACTCGGTACCCGTCCAGCGGCAACGATACACCTTCAGCACACGAATAATATCCCAGTGGGTTCGATTACAGACCAACATCTTTTTGGCTTGTTTGTCATTCTTTTTGGCCCACAAAATCACGATTCGCACCTTATTGTTCACATCCGGAATACGGATGCTTTTGGTGAAATACCACTGTTTCGAATCGCCGATGCGGATTTCTTTGCGATCCTCCGGCTTGATCTGTGCGGCCAGCTCATCGGCGCGGATATCGCGTCCCATGAACTGAA
The DNA here is from genome assembly GCA_003854995.1 of Candidatus Zhuqueibacterota bacterium. Taxonomy (GTDB): domain Bacteria; phylum Zhuqueibacterota; class Zhuqueibacteria; order Residuimicrobiales; family Krinioviventaceae; genus Kriniovivens. The sequence goes on along the minus strand of RQOI01000368.1, from coordinate 756 downwards.
TTTTACGGTTGAATTTCAGGTCGCCGACATACGCCCGCTGATGATGGTGAATGTGGTTCAGATTGGCCGCATTGGTAAAATAGCTGTCAAAGACGAAATCGCCGGAGATTTGCTGCTTGACGGTCCAGTCCACCAGCCAGCGGACGAATTCGTTGTGATCGACAAACTGGATACCCTGTTCATCACAGTGTTCCTTTTTGACAAAGCGGTAGAACTCCAGCGGGTAATGCTTGCCGGAAGGACAAATGTAGTTGGCGATGATATAATCATGGGCGATCTTGTGACGCTGTTCGGCATGATCCCAGAAATAGCCGGCATCTTCGATGTGTTTGCCGTCGTGGTCGATCAGGGTGTTGTCGATGGCAATGACGCCCTGTGGGCTATAGCGGGTATCCGGGCTTTCCTGAAGCCAGGCCAGACGATCCAGATTGACGGCTTCTTCATCCCAATTGCCGCCGGTGACCCAGCGATTCAGACAGGACTGGTCGGTCGTGATGGCGAATTCCCGATTGATGGCCGAGACATTCTTCTTGTGGGCAATCATCAGGCCGGTCAGGTATTCAGCAAAATGACGGCGTTCGGGTTCATTCGGGAGCAGATGCCCCAGACGGCCCAAGGCTTCCTCGACGACGGACGGAAATTTAACGATAGCTGGCATCGTAATACCCTCCATGATATTATCGGACACATTGCTATCAATATTTGTCGTCAAAAAGCCCATTTGGACTCCAATTTTTCAATTTTGCAAAACTTCAG
>RQOI01000367.1 GCA_003854995.1 Candidatus Zhuqueibacterota bacterium | reverse complement strand
TCACTTTAATCTTTCATGCAAATACGCAAACTCGATCGCCAGCATAAAGGCCCGCTGCTCGTTGGTGACGCCGGCGCCGTGGCCGCCTTCGGTGTTCTCAAAGTAATAGCAGGGGTGTCCCAGCTCTTCCATCTTGGCGGCCATCTTGCGGGCATGGCCGGGATGGACGCGGTCGTCGCGGGTGGTCGTGGTGAAAAGCACCTGCGGATACTTCTTTTCTTTGCCGAGATTCTGATACGGCGAATATTTTTTAATGTACGCCCACTCTTCCGGGATGTCGGGATTGCCGTATTCGGCCATCCAGCTGGCGCCGGGCGGCAGCTGGCTGTATCTTTGCATGTCGAGCAGCGGCGCCGAGCAGACCACGGCGTTGAAGAGATCCGGCCGCTGGGTGAAGGCGACGCCGACCAGCAGTCCGCCGTTGCTGCCTCCCATGATGCCGAGATGGTCGGGCGAGGTTATGTTTCGGCGGATCAGATCCTCGGCAATGGCGATGAAATCGTCGTAGGCGCGCTGCCGATTTTCTTTCAGGGCGGCGCGGTGCCATTTGGGCCCGAATTCGCCGCCGCCGCGGATGTTGGCGCGAATATAGACGCCGCCCTTCTCCAGCCAGGCGGCGCCGAGGACCGCATCATACGACGGCTGCATGGGGATTTCAAAACCGCCATAGCCGTAGAGCAGCGTCGGATTGGCGCCGTCCAGTTTTGTCTCGCGGTCAAAGACGATGAAATAGGGTATCAATACACCGTCTTTGGAGGCGACCTCATATTGCTCGACCTGCAGATGATCGCTCTTGAAAAAATGGGGCAGTCTCTTCACCACCCGCATCTCCTGATTTTCGCCCGCCACAGCGTAGAGCGTTGTCGGATGAATAAAGTCGGCGCATTGGAAAAAATAGCGGTCCGAGAACCTTTCGGTCGCCACCACCGAGATCGCGCCGTGGTCGGGCAGATGGACGGGCGCAGAGATCCATGCCCCATCCTGCAGGGCGTAGCGGTGCAGCTCGCTCTTCACGTTGACGAGCTTGTTGAGCAGCAGATAATTTTGCGTCGTTGCGACCTGCGCCAGGCTGGCGCGCGCATCCGGCGCGTAAATCGTCTGAAAACGACGATCGCCCTGCAGAAAGCGGTCATAGTCGATGCTGAGGAGTGAGCCCGCCGGGTAGAGGGCACCCTCGACCTCCCAATCGGATTTCAACTCTATCAGCAGCTGATTCTTGAAAATGGTCACCAGCTGCGCGTCCAGCGGCATCGGCAATTCGACGAGCTCGCCATCGGCCAGGGTAAATTTCTGCGACGTATAGAAGGTGATGGCTCTGAAGGCCATGACATATGCTCGCTCCGGCGTCTCGATGACGAATCCTTCTACCCGGACGTCCGTCTCCTGGCCTTGCAAGAGCGTCTCGGCCGCAGCGAGCGATGTGCCGCGCCGCCAGATTTTTGCCATGCGGGGATAGCCCGAAGTCGTCGTCGTGCCGGCGCCAAAATCGGTGGCGACGAGCACGGTCGATCGGTCGATCCACGCCACGTCGCTCTTGGCTTGGGGAAGAAAAAAGCCGTCCCGGACAAACTCTTTTTTCACCAAATCGAATTCTCGGCATTCGATCGCGTCGCCGCCGCCGCGCGAGAGGTTGACCATGCACAGATCAAAGGTTGGATGGAGAAAAGCGGCGCCTTTATACGCCCAGTTGAGGCCCTCTTTTTGCGCCAGTTCATCGAGGTCGAGCACTGTCTCCCAGTCGATCGATTCGTCGAAATAGCCCGCGAACGGGATGCGCCGCCAGATGCCGCGCGCATGCGCTTCGTCCTGCCAGAAATTATAGATATAGTCGCCTATGATGGTCGGCGAGGCGATTTTTTCCTCAGAATCGAGCACAGCGAGAATCCGGTTGTACAACCCTTGAAATTCGCCATGCTGCTGCAGCGCAGTCACGCTGCGCTGGTTTTGCGCGTTCACCCACGCCAGCGCGCGCTCGCTGTCGATCTCTTCGAGCCAGAGATGCCGATCCTCTGCTTCCTGGGCGGTGAGCAGGGCAACGAATAAAAAGGAAAAGAAAACCTGCCAGAACGAGTGTAATGCATTCATGATCCACCTGCTTTTTTATGTGAGCTGCATTTTAATTTTTATGCAGCAATAATGCAACAGTTATCTTGTATCAGTTGACACGATTGGTTATATTTCAGCAGTCATTGCCATTTGAAGCGTAAGGAAAAGGAGCGACCATGAAAACCATCGGCCTCATCGGCGGAGTCGGCCCGGAATCGACGCTCTACTATTATCAGAATATCATGCATGCCTTCAATACGACCTACGCTGACCTGGCTTATCCGCAGCTGATTCTTTATAGCGTGAACATGCACGAGATCGTGCACTTTGCCAGGTCCGAGGACTGGCCCGGACTGGCCGAATGGCTGCTGGCAAAGATCGACGCGCTGCAGCGCGCCGGCGCCGAGTTCGCCGCCATAGCTTCCAATACGCCGCACATTGTCTTTGATCGCCTGCAGGACGTGTCGCCGATGCCCCTGCTGAGCATCGTCACGGCGACGTGCGACCGGGTCCGAGAGATGGGCTTGCGCCGAATCGGTCTGCTGGGCACCAGGCTGACGATGGAGCACGATTTTTACAAGTCGCCCTTTCTCGCCAACGGCGTAGAAATCGTCGTCCCGACTGAGGCGGAACGAGAGCTGATACATGAAAAGATATTCTCTGAACTGGAATTGGGGCTAGTGCGCGAATCGACGCGGACCGCGTTCCTGGCCATTGTCGAGAGAATGGTGCAAGCCGAGGGCATCGACTCGCTCGTCCTCGGCTGCACCGAGCTGCCGCTGCTGTTGACGGAAAGCCGGTTTGGCATCCCTTTTCTGAACACGGCCGACATTCACTGTCAGAGCATCATTCGTTATTGCATCGAGCCATGAAAAAAAATCTTTGGGCGCCCGGTTTTTATTTTAATCCAGCTGCCTTATTCTCTGCGGCTTTACGGCTTAGCGCGAGGCTATATTTTGTTGGATCTTTATACAGAAACCTTTTTGTAACCATGAATGAGGACATCCGTCCGAAGCGGAGAGAGGAAAAAAATGACGAGCACGACCCTTTCGCACGCCGAGTTTCCGCGGGCTAATCAGTACGATCCGGCATGGGTGCTGGAAAACCAGATGGGACCCAATGCGCTGCAGTTGATGGAGTGGTTGACTAAGGACTTGCCCCTCGAGTCCGGCATGCGCGTGCTCGACCTGGGCTGCGGCCGGGCCATGAGCAGCATTTTCCTCGCGCGAGAATACGGCGTGACCGTGTGGGCGAGCGATCTGTGGATCACGCCTGATCACAACTGGCAAAGAGCTCGGCAAGCGGGAGTGGAGGCGCTGGTCTTTCCGCTGCGGGCAGAGGCGCATTCGTTGCCCTTTGCGCAGGGCTTTTTTGACGCCATCGTCTCGGTCGACGCCTACCACTATTGGGGCACGGATGAGCTCTACCTCGGCTACCTGAGCCGCTTCCTTTGTCCAGGTGGCATGGTCGGCATCGCCGTCCCGGGCCTCATGCAGGAGATCGATCAAGTCCCGGAGCATCTCGCAGCGCCGCAGGCGAGCGGCAAAGTGTTCTGGGAGGACGAATGCTGGAGTTTCAAAACAGCGGCCTGGTGGCGGCAGCTGTGGAGTCGCTGCGGCAAGGTGGCGAATGTGAGAGCGGATACGCTCGCGGACGGCTGGCGCTATTGGCGGGATTTTGAAAAGGCGCTGGAAGAGGCGGGCAAAAGGATATTTCCCTCTGATTGGCAGGCCCTGGAAGCTGACCACGGCAGATACATCGGCTTTGTCCGCGCCATCGCCGAACGCACCGACAAAGAGGCGATCAACCTCTACGATGCGAGCGTGGGTGTGCAGGCGGGCGTGGATGAATGAGCAACACCGCGCGACGAGCTGAAGCTGCGGCGATGTTCAGCTCGGTGAAATTCTCATGTGGCCGAAGTCGCAGCCGCACTGAATGAGAAATTGGGCTGACAATATGCTGTCTGCCTTTTCCGCAAAATCTCTTTTTTGCCGAATAAATATAAGAATCAGCGAATTCAGTTCAGATTACAAGACCTTGCAGGCAGTTACGCACCTTGTCCCTGGCAGCAGACCTGAAAAATGAGACGAAAAGTGTCGCGAACGAGAGGAAGCATGCCATGCAAAAGAGATCGATCTATCAGAGACTGTGCTATTTCATCACCGGGATGAGCGCCCTTTTGTGGTTTCTCATTCGTGTCATCCCGAAACCCAGCCGGGCGACCTATCCCTGCATGCGCGCGGCGGCGCCGATCGCATCCAGTTTTGTGATGTATCTGATCGGGCTCACGAGTTGCGCCGCGGTGCTGAGAAAATCAACGGCGCGCTTTCGCCAGGCAAGATATGGCATGGCCTCCTCCTTCCTTCTTGTGGGACTGCTCGCCGGTTTCCTCACGATCACGATAGCGGACCGACCCGCGCCGGCCTATTCGAGCTATGTCTCGGTCGCACAGGCTGCTAACGAGCCGATGGGTGTCGCGAAAGGGATTTTTCCGGGACGCGTGGTCTGGATTCATGATCCAGATGCCACGGACGAGAATTGTACGAACAGCTATGGCGATGGCTGGTTCCTGAGTTCTAATAATGACCAGCAAGTCATCGATCAGATGGTGTCGACGGCGATCCAAAGGCTCACCAATGTCTCTACAGATGCCGCCGCCTGGGGCGCCCTCTTCCAATACTATAATCAGAATCACGGCAAAGGTTCGATCGGCTATGCTGCCGGCGAAAAAATATTGATTAAAACCAACGCGACCAGCAGCTGGACGGGAAATTTCAATCCGACGAATCTTTCCGTCGTGCAAAACAGCTACTATGGCGTATCAGAAACATCGCCGCACGTCGTGCTCGCCGTCTTGCGACAGCTGGTCAATGTCGTCGGCGTCAGTCAAACCGACATTTTTGTCGGCGATCCCATGAAGCACATCTATAAGCACTGCTATGACCTCTGGCACGCTGAATTTCCAAACGTGAACTATCTGGATCACGACTATGGTGCGGAGAAGGGCAGGGTGAAAGTGGTCGCAGGCACAACGCCGCGCATTTTCTATTCCGATCGCGGCAGTGTGCTGCGAACCGGCTCGTGGAGCAACGCCGCAGACGGCGAGCCAGTGACAGAAGATTGTCTTTACACGGTCTTTGAGGATGTCGAGTACATGATCAATATCCCGGCCTTGAAAGCGCACGCCAGGGCGGGGATCAGCCTGTTCGCTAAAAATCATTTTGGCTCCCATTGTCGCGCGGACGCCAAACAGCTGCATATGGGACTGGTCAATCCGGATGAGGTGAATGCGGGCAACACTCGCTTTGGCATGGGACTCTATCGCGTGCAGGTTGATCTGATGGGACACGAGATACTGGGCGGCAAGAATCTATTCTATCTGCTCGATGGGCTCTGGGCCGGTTCCGAGGCTGTTGACCCACCGACAAAATGGTCCATCGCGCCGTTCAACAGCGACTGGACCTCCTCCATCTTTGCTTCCCAGGATCCGGTGGCGATCGAATCGGTCGCTTTTGATTTCCTCAAGGCGGAGTACATCACTGGCAATCCGTTCGGTTCTTATCCGCAGATGGACGGCGTCGATGACTATCTGCATCAGGCGGCCGACGTGGCAAACTGGCCGGCGGGCATCAGCTATGATCCGGAGAACGATGGCTCTATCTTGACCAGTCTGGGCGTACATGAACACTGGAATAACGCCATCGACAGACAATACTCCCGCAATCTCGGGACCGGGGCCGGCATTGAACTGATCACCGGCGAAGATCCCATCGGCGTCGAGCTGCTCTCTTTCACGGGTCACGAGTGCGAGGCCGGCATTTGCCTGCAGTGGCAGACGCGGGGTGAGGTCGATTGTGCCGGCTATAACATCCACAGAAGCCATGCGGCCGGACCCTATGAGAGAAGAAATGCGGCGCTGCTAGAGGCTGAGAATCACGCGATGGCCAGCTATCAATTCACCGACGTGCTGGACCAGGCTGGACTCTACTTTTACCGGCTGGAGACGATCGCGCTGGACGGCAAGAGCGAGTTCAGCGCCCCCATATCGGTGCAGTCGTATCTGAGCGTCGCTCGCTCATCGTCAGCACCCTGCGACTTTGATCTGGCGCCCAATTACCCCAATCCGTTCAACGCCGGCACCCGGATCGACTACCAGATGCCCAGAGCAGCGCAGGTGGACATTGCAGTCTATGACCTGAAGGGCGGACGGATCAGGCAGCTCGTGCGCGGCGAGCGGAGCGCCGGCCAGCATTCTGTCGCATGGGACACGCGCGATGATTTCGGCATGCAGGTCGGATCAGGCGTTTACCTGCTGCGCATGGCTGCCGAGGATTACGTCGAATCATGTCGCTTGACTTTGGTCAAATAAAACGATATCGTCTCGGCAAAACGACGCATAGCAAATTATGATCTGGTTGACGACTGTGCCTCAATGCGGCCCTGACAGTATGTTTCTTTCGTCCAAAGTTCTTGTGTGCGGCTTTTAGCAATGATCCAGAATAAATGAAGAGAGGCAGCCAATATGAGCACGTTAAAAAGGACAATTTTCCCTGTGTTGCTGGCAACAATCTGGATTAGCCTGTCCGAATTTTTCCGCAATCAGTTTTTGCTCAAATCCCACTGGGAGGAGCACTATATAAAGCTCGGACTGGTTTTTCCGACCGAACCGGTGAATGGTGCTGTCTGGGGACTGTGGTCGCTTTTATTCGCCTGTGCGGTCTATATCCTGGCCAAAAAGTACTCTTTGCTGCAGACGGCTCTGTTCGCCTGGTTCGTCGGTTTTGTGCTGATGTGGGTGGCAATCGGCAATCTGGGAGTTTTGCCGCCCGGATTGCTGCTGTTCGCCATCCCGTTGAGCGCGCTCGAGTGTTTTGTTGCGTCTTTCATCATTAAAAAATTATCACAACCCTGAAAAGGCGTGATCCTCGCTGCCGAGTTCTGTCCCGGATGCCGTGATCCGCTGGCAGCATTCGAATTTACATATTACCAAGGTTTTGCCGGTCAACGTTAAGAGAACAAAGGGTCCAATGACAACAGGATTTTTCTTGGTGTCCCTTCGTGTTTTCGTGATTTGGTGTTGATGTTTTATCTGCCTTACCAGCAACTGACCTTTTACCGGTCAATCCACATTTCCCTTGCGCGTCGACGCCGCTTTTTCTATCTTTCCAGAGCGTCAATCCTTATCGAAACGTTTCAGTTTTCTCGCACCCTGCCAGTGGAGGAGAGATGAAAACATGCCTAGTCATCATCGGCCTTTTGTCCCTGGTAGGATTCTTGACGTGCACCCCGAATGCCGAAAACATGGATCGCGCCGCACGGCATTCAGAACGGCTGGGAATGATCTTATCGGCTGGCGCAGATGATAGAGGAATTGCAGGCCGAGGATCGATACATGAAGATGAGATATCGCTCGCAATAGCACAATCGCTGTGCCGGGATAAAAAAGTGGACTTTTTCCAGCATCGAAGGCTATTTCCATGAACAGACCAGCATACTGCGGCATCAATTGCGACAAATGTCCCATTCATCTGGCAACCCTGGAAAGCGATCCGGCTATTCAAGTCAGAATGCGCACAGAGATTGCCGACCTCATTTGGCAGAAATATGAGATAAAGCTTTCAGCAGCAGAGATAACAGATTGCGATGGCTGCGTGGCGACATCCGAACGGCTGTTCACTTTGTGCCAAAATTGCCCCATTCGCGCCTGCGCACGACAAAAAGGACATGCCAACTGCGCCGAGTGCGATGAATATGGATGCGGTCATTTGCTGCAATTTTTTACCCAGGAGCCAGATGCAAAAATCGCATTGGACCGAATTCGGAGTCACTGCTAAAAACGACAGCTGACAATAGCCGAAGCGCTAAGAGGAGGAACCTGTGAAAAAGCACATTTGCCTATCGTACCTGTTGATTATTATGATGCCAAAGAGTCAGGCTTGGTTGATTATAAAGAAGAGTCGATGTTGCTCCAAGTTCAAATAAAATGAAAAGGGTGGCGCCAGGCAACAGGATTGCTGAAATCTTTTCTGAAAAAATCCAGCAGGTGTTCATTGAATAGCCAAATACTGGGATTCTATCCGAAACTCGATACATTATTCAAAGCTGGAGGTTGTACTCCAACTCAAATCGTCACGTCAAATCGACATGGAATAAATGGTTTGTATCTCTTTTACCGGAGGCGAAAATTCAGTCTCCTGCAAAAAATAAACATTGACATAGAGCGGGAATATATTACCTTATTGGCATATCTATAATACATCGAGAGGGAATGATGAATACGCTGACGCTCAAAGTGCCGGATCTGTTGAATGCACAACTCAACAGCTATGCGAAGAAAAAAGGATTGAGCAAATCTGAAATCGTTCGTCTTGCTCTCGCCGAATACCTCAGCGGAGCAGATGCGCGATTCGAAGGGTCATTCCTAGACCTGGCAGAGGATTTGGCGGGCACTATTGACGCGCCTGCCGATCTCTCGATGAATAAGGGACATCTCAAAGGATATGGCGCATGAAGCGTAAAATCATCTTGGATAGCGGACCGCTGGTCGCCTTTTTGAACAAGAACGATTTGCATCACGACTGGGCAAAAAGGCAATTCTCCATGCTCATGCCGCCGTTGATAACGTGCGAATCTGTCCTGTCAGAAGTGTGCTTCCTGCTTGGTCCATTTCCAAAGGGGGCGCGCCATGCTTTGGAGCTCATGCAGCGCGACCTGATTGTTCTTTCCTTCGACCTGCAGACAGAGTCCATGTCGATCAAGAGTCTTTTGGAAAGATATGAGGCCATGCCGATGTCATTGGCCGACGCCTGCCTCGTGCGACTGGCCGAACAGATATCAGAAAGCGTCATCTTGACGACAAACAGGAATTTCACTGTCTATCGGAAGAACAAGAGGGACATCATACCCGTCATATTGCCCGACGATCCTTAGCGCTTTTGCTGCGGCTTTGCGATCGGCGACAGCTGCACTGAACCTGTCCTTTCGGACGGCATGCGGGAAATTCTGCTTCAATGGATCGAAAAAAATAGTAACTTTTGCTTTATCTAGTCACGGCAATCAACGAACATTCCAATGAAAGGTGGATACTGTGGAAAAGAATAAAAATCTCCAATCTGTGAGTCCAAGTGGTGAGGTCTTTGCGATCCCGACAAAAGATGATTATGGCCCGGAACTCGAGCGGCTCAAGCTGCTGACCGAGGCGGCGCGGGCCGAGGGCAAAGAGATCGTCGTGGTGGTCGGCGTTGGTTTTGTCGGTGCGGTCATGGCTGCCATCGTGGCGGATACGGTCGACAAAGCGACCGGCAAACCGAGCAAGTTTGTCATCGGCGTGCAGCGTCCGAGCGTGCGCAGCTTTTGGAAGATCAAGCTGCTGAACAGGGGTGAGTCGCCGGTCAAGGCCGAGGATCCGGAGGTGGATCCCATGATCCGACGCTGCGTGCTCGACAAAAAGACGCTCGTCGCGACCTACAACGAGGACGCCCTCACCCTGGCCGATGTCGTGGTCGTGGATGTGCAGTGCGACTATCTCAAGCAGTCGCTTGGCGACCTGAAAACCGGTCGAGCTGACATGGAGGCGCTGGAAAAGTCGCTGCACACGATAGCCGAACGGGTGCCGGCGACAGCGCTGGTGCTCATCGAAACCACGGTCGCTCCGGGCACGACCGAGCAGATCGCCTACCCGATCATGAAAAAGACCTTTGAAAGACGGGGGATCACCAGCGAACCCTTGCTCGCGCACAGCTACGAACGCGTCATGCCGGGTCGCGAATATGTCAAGAGCATCCGCGACTTTTGGCGCGTCTGCAGCGGCGTCAATGAAGAGTCGCGAAAACGGGTCGCGAAATTTCTCACCGAGGTTCTCAATACCAAAGATTTCCCGCTTACGGTCCTCGATCGGCCCATCGAATCCGAGACCGCAAAAATCGTCGAAAACAGCTACCGCGCCACCATCCTCGCCTTCCTCGATGAATGGAGCCAGTTTGCCGAACAGAACGGCGTGGACTTGACCAAGGTCATCAAAGCCATCAAGGTGCGGCCGACCCATAGCAACATCATCTTCCCGGGTCCGGGCATCGGCGGTTACTGTCTGCCCAAGGATGGCGGCCTGGGCATGTGGGCGTACAAACATATTCTGGGATTCGAGGAGAGCATTTTCAAGATCACGCCGACGGCGATCAACATCAATGACACGCGCGCTCTGCGAGTGGGATCGATGACGCGCGACGCGCTGCGCAACATGGACCGCTCCATTGCCGCCGCTGAGGTACTCGTGCTCGGCGCGTCCTATCGCGAAGACGTCGGCGACACCCGCTACAGCGGCTCAGAGATCATCGTGCGCCGGCTCACCGAAATGGGCGCCGAGTTGCGCGTGCACGATCCGTATGTCCAGCACTGGTGGGAGTTCGAGTCACAGGACACCTACCCGGCGCCGGGCTATTCCTGGGCGCGCTTTTTCCGCAATCAGGACAAGCTGAAAAACCTGCGTGTGATGCAGGATCTCGACCAGGCGTTCAAAGACGTCGACGCCGTCATCTTTGCCGTGCGCCATGAACAGTACCTCAAGCTCAAACCCGACGATGTCGTCCGCAAGATCGGCAACGCTGCCGCGATCATCGACTGTTTTGGCATCCTCGACGACGCTGCCATCAAGAGGTATTTTGAGCTGGGCTGCGAGGTGAAGGGTCTGGGAAGGGGGCATGTGAATCGGATCAAAAAGGCGGTGCAGGAAAAAAAGTGAGCTGCCTGTCATAACCTGTCGATACTCCGCAAGACGACGCAAAAGGAGATTCTATGAACACAAGAAGAGAATTTTTCAAAAAGAGCCTGGGCGCTTGTCTCGCCCTGCAAGGCGCGCACCTGCTCAAACCTGCGCGGCTGCACGCGATTCCCGGAATGGTGCAGGATGATATCTCTCTCGCGCAATGGGCGCTGGTCGAGGAAATCCGAGCCGGTAAATGGAAGACGCTCGATTTTCCCCGCATCGCCCGCGAGGAATTTGACATCAATGGCATTGAATTTGTCAATACGCTCTTTGAATCGCCCACCTATGACTATCTGAAGCAGTTGAAAGAGAACGCCGCCGCGCATGGCGTCACCATGGTGCTGATCATGGTCGACAGCGAGGGCGAGACCTGCACAGCGTCAAAGGAAGAGAGGAGACAGACGGTCATCAATCATCGCAAATGGATCGACATTGCCAACTTTTTGGGCTGTCATGCCATACGGACGAACTGCCGCGGACCAGAGAATGTCGACAAGGAGGAAGCGCTGAAATGGGCGACGGACACCTATCAGCAGATGCTCGACTATGCCATTCCCGCCAATGTCGGCATCTGCATCGAAAATCACGGCGGCGTCTCCAATGATGCCGACTGGATGGTCGCGCTGATGAAAACGGTGAACAATCGCTATTTTGGCAGCTACCCGGACTGGCGGACGCCGTCGGCTCGATTCGATAACTATGGCTATCTGCAAAAGATGCTGCCCTGGGCCATGGGACTGTCCTATCGAAACCAGCCGGACGAAGAGGCATCGAGAAAGATGATCCAGCTGTGCCGCGATTCCGGCTACCGGGGCTGGTATGGCATCGAGTCATCAGGCCGCGACGCCATCCGCGAGGGCAAGCGAATTCTCGACAAGTATCTGTTCAATTAAGCCCGCGTACTCTACTCTCACCCGCACGGCGCGGCTGTACGCCCCTGCTTGATTTTTGCCGGTTTTCTGGTATTTTGTGGTGAGCCTGGATTAAGCAGAAAGGATTTTGCCATGATGAAGAAATCACCCATATGGCTCTCTCTGGGCCTGTTGTTCGGCCTGCAGGTTTTTGCACAATGGTCGCCCGAGGAGAGGGAGCGGATCAATCGATTGAATCAGGAAGATCATCAGTACATGCTGAAAGAGCTGGGCATTGCGGAGCTGCGACCCGGCCCATCCGGCAATCCCGAGGCGCCCGACGCCGCCAATACCGATGAAGCCAAGGCGACGCCATACACGTCTCTGCCCGATCCGCTCGTGTTCAACGACGGCACGCCTGTGCTGACCGCAGAACAGTGGGAAAAGCGCAAGCAAGAGATTTACGAAGAGTTTGATCGCGAAATGTATGGCAGGATTCCGGAAAAGACGCCGGCCGTCGTTTGGGAGGTCATGAGTGAAAAAGACACGCTCAACGGCGACTATCCCATCACCAGGAAACAGCTCGTTGGTCATGTCGACAATTCTGCCTATCCGGCCATCACCGTTGATATTCAAATGACCCTCACTGTCCCGCAGACGGTCGCTGATCCTGTGCCGGTCGTCATTGAATTCGGCTGGAACTTTCCGATGAGCTGGATGCGGCGGGGACAGGAGGGACCGACCTGGCAGCAGCGGCTGCTGGAAAAAGGCTGGGGCTATGCGATTCTGGTCCCCACCAGCATCCAGGCCGATAACGGCGCCGGCCTGAGCGAAGGGATCATCGGTCTGGTGAACAAGGGACAGCGTCGCAAGCTCGATGACTGGGGTGCGTTGCGCGCCTGGGCCTGGGGGGCGAGCCGAGCCATGGATTACCTGGAAGCTGATCCAGAAGTCGATGCCGGCCGCGTCGTCATCGAAGGGCTGTCGCGATATGGCAAGGCGGCGCTGGTGACGTTGGCCTACGAGCCGCGCATCGCGATCGGCTTGATCGGCTCGTCGGGCGCCGGCGGCGCCAAGATACTCCGCCGGGTGCTCGGCGAGCAGGTCGAAAATCTGGCCGCCTCCGGCGAGTATCACTGGTTTGCGCCGAACTTTATCAAATATGCCGGACCTCTGACCGCGCTGGATCTGCCGGTTGATGCGCACGAGCTCATCGCGCTCTGCGCGCCCAGGCCTGTCTTCATCAGCGTCGGTTCGCCAGATGTCGAGGGACAATGGGTCGATGCAAAGGGCATGTTTCTGGCGGGCGTGCACGCCGGCCCGGTCTATGAGCTGCTGGGCGCGCGCGGCCTGGGCGTGACCGAGTTTCCAGCGCAAGAGACCGCGCTCGTCGATGGAGAAATCGCCTTTCGTCAACACGCCGGCGGCCATACGGTGGAGCCGAATTGGCCGGTGTTTCTGGAATATGCGGAACGGTATTTTGCAAAATGAAGAACGGCAAGATTGGCTGAGAGGACGCCCTGCTCGAATGACAAAAGACTGATTCTTCCGAAAAATGAGTATGTGAAACCGCCGAGGGCGCCGAGAAACGCGGAGAGAAAATAATGTGTGTCCTTGGCGTACGAGCTGAAAAAAAAAGTCAGGTCGAGTGCAAAGGCTCGTAAACAAATTTGAAAATAGTGAATGAATAAGCATTTTAATAGTACAACTCGGCGGATCTCGGCGTCCTCTGCGGTTTAGAGTACGCATTATGCTGATGAACCAAAAAACTCATTGCATTTTAACTGAGATTTTATTATATATTTACATACCGGAAAGACAGGGAAATCCACTCCGTACGTTATCGCAGGGAACTAACTCGTTTCACTGGCCTGCACACCCTTCCAATAGCAAAGAAATTTTATTCCATTTCATCCATCCGGCACCTTGTTCTTTTATTTTTTCATCACCAGCCTCAGCCGGCGAAAACAGCTGACTTTCATACGGGGCGTTCAATTTAATAGTCTGCTGTTCCTACGTTTTTTCATTGGCGGCTGAATACCGTGCATCTCAAGCAAGGGGTGAACCATGCGTGCATTTGCAGCTGATGCGGTCGTGGTGGCAGTAGCGCTTTGCGCACTCTTTCCTCGTGCAGCTATCTCACAATCTGAAACAAAACTATTCGCCTTTGATGGCGCTGCCGAAGATCGTTTTGGCGGAGCAGTTTCAATGAGCGGAGATGACATGGCTGTGGGGGCTCCTTGGGATGATGATAAGGGCTCGGGTTCGGGCGCGGTTTGTGTTTATAAAAATCAATATGGGACACACGTCTGTCTCATCGCAAAAGTCGCCGCAAGTGATGGCGCCTTTGGTGATGGATTTGGAAGCTCTCTCTGCATCAAAGATGATCTCCTCATTATAGGAGCCCCTTACGATGATGATCGTGGAGAATGTTCAGGCGCTGCGTACATATTCAAACGGGATGGCAGCAAGTGGCTTCAAAAAGCGAAACTGGGCGACAGTGCTGGCCAACAAACTAGTAGATTTGGATATTCAGTTTCGATAGATGGTCGCTATTGCGCTGTTGGGGCATACTTTAAAAACACTGTCTACCTGTTCAAAAATAATGACACAACTTGGACTGAGGAGGCAAAGTTCAAGGCGAGTGATCAACCATCACCTTGTTGTTTCGGATATCGTGTTGCTAATCATATAAATCGTGTACTGGTAGGAGCCATCTACACTGGTCATTATGGCGTTGACACCGGTGCCGCCTACCTCTATCAGTTCGACTCGCCCACTATCCTCGCCATCCAGGACGTTCCGTACGATCAGGGCGGGCATGTCACACTGACCTGGCACGCGTCCTGCCTGGACGATGGGCGAGACAGTCTGTCACATTATAGCATCTGGCGCGCTATCGACGAAAACTTGTCGAAATGTATTCCAGCCTCTATAGGAGAGACAAGAAAAGACCATCCCCCGCCGACCGTGCGCTCCGCATTATTCAACGGCCAGACCTACACCTGGGAATGGCTAGCCGATCAATCCATCCATTGTTATTCGCACTATACCTACGCTGCACCAACCTTATACGACTCGATCTCCACCAGTCAGACAGACTATACCGACACAAACGTCACCCCCGGCCACACTTACTTTTACGCCCTGGCGGCTGTGGATGTGCACGAGAATGAAAGTGATTTGAGCGAGGTCGTCTTCTCCACACCCGTGCCGGTAGAACTCGAATGCTTTACAGCATCGGTTGAGCGGCAAACGGTTCACCTGACATGGCGGACGGCGAGCGAGTCGAATAATTATGGCTTTGAAATTGAGCGCTGTGACGGCGATCATCGAGAAAGGGAGTGGCAAAAGATCGGCTTTGTCGCCGGATACGGGACATCATCAGAGTCGCATGATTATTTTTTCGAGGACATCTTGACGCCCGCGCAAACGGCTCGTTTTTCCACATTCAACTATCGTCTAAAACAGATCGACGCGGACGGCTCCTTTTCCCATTCAGAGGTTGTCGCGGTGACGCTCGAGCTGCCAAAAACTTTTTCACTGGCGCAGAATTGTCCCAATCCCTTCAATGCCAGGACGACCCTTCAGTTCGCGATGCCGCACAGATCATTGGTGAAACTCGCCGTCTATGATCTGATGGGGCGAGAGGTCGCTGTCCTGATGAATGAAGAGGTGGGCGCGGGAGTGCACTGTGTGACGTTTGATAGCGGCGATGTTGGCAGCGGTTTGTACTACTATCGGTTTGAGTCAAGCGAATTTACGCAGATGAGAAAGCTTTTAGTGATAAAATAGGGTATAAAAAAAGGAGGTTTGTCGTGTTGGCAAAAAAGATTACTAACTTGAATACTTTTATTTTGTTCATCATTCTTCTATTTGATGTCACAACAGCGACTATCAATATTTCCGGCCATGTGTATTACAGAGATTACAGCAGAAACATGCGCCCAATTCGAAACGCACTCGTGATACTTTATGACAATGATGGGAACGGCCCATGCGAAATGGTAAGGACGAATACAGATGCGAATGGCTTCTATTCGGAGAATGTTAACGAAGAGGGTTGGGATCCTGATCCGTTCGATATTGGTTGGCAATATCCGGATGTTTTTATTCGTGTTTATAGCACAACTCGTGAAACCAATCTTGGATTGATTTCCATGCAAAAATCATTCAATGAATACTATACTTATGACTCAAATGAAAGTAGTCATCTTAAGCATGACGAAGTAATAAATATTGCAATTGGGGTGCAAAACGAGGACTTTAACTCTCATCTTAATAAAGCATTTTCAATATTTGATCATTTACAGGATAGTCGGCAATTTTATTTAGAATACGGATCAGGAATCGTCGGTGGTACGCCTCCCAATTTGCTCGTCCTCTATCCAAAATCCACAACACAATTTCTTGGTGGCCCTGTTCCAACCATCGAATTCTCACCTGAGGATGTTATATCCGATTGTGGCCAGATACCTTCAATTATCTGGCAATTTTATGGCTATTTTGCCATGTATGATCTGTTCAATAATTATTTATATTCAAATCAAATCTCATCACACAATATCGATAAAATAACCACAAGAACGAGAGCGTGGATGTATGGATGGGCGGATTTTTTTGCGATTGCGACACGAGACAAAATTAAAGGATTGGAGGATAGCAGGTTTTATTATGCAAACGGTCACTATGTCGAAATAAAAACTACAACTGATTTTGATGCCGTCACAAATATCGATAATGTACCGGGGCGTGTCGCCGGTGCGTTATATGATCTTTTTGATTTCTCTGATGATTCAAATGAGCGATGGGATGACTATGTCGGCAATAGATCGCAAAAGAATATATTGGAAACGATGAGAGATGGAGGAGGAAAGCCATATTTTGGTAATTTCTTTGAAAAATATATTACACGTTATTATCAGAACAACCTAAAAAAAAGAACTGCAGCATACGGCGCATGTGCTGAAAATGGAATTAATTATGATACAACAATGCCATCAAACCCAGGAATTCCGATTGATGAGGGAGAATTCTCAACAACAGGTAATGTGACATTCGGATGGAGCGAAGCCGTTGATGATGAAAGCGGAATTGCAGGCTATTTTGCCAGCATAACTGAAGAGCCCAGCAATCGAGTATTATTTGCTGGTTGGGTGGACAGTACCTATACAACTGTCTATGGTGCACGTAATGGGCAAACCGTGTACGCAAATGTATATGCCTATAATGGCGCGAGCACTCGAGGTCCGTGGTCAGGACAAAGCGACGGCATTTTAATTGATCTCATCCATCCATCTGTGCCCGGCGTGCCAATTGATGATGCAGAATTCACAAATGTAAAAGTTGTCCATTTTCATTGGGAACCGGCCGTTGATCATGAAAGTGGCATTGAAAAGTACTATATACAAGTGGGTACCAAACCTGATACAAATGACCTGCATGACACCGACGTTGGCAATTTGACTTCATTTGCTGCCGAAGGAGGGCAGCATGGCCAAACGCTCTATGCTAGAGTTCAATCTGAGGATAAAGTCAGACGGTGCAGCTCATGGTCTAAAAGCAGTGACGGTATCACCATCGATCTCACGCCTCCTTCTCCTCCCTGCACTCCACTTGATGCGGGTGATTTTTCGAGCTCATCAGAGCTTGTTTTTCGCTGGGCCGCCGCCGTGGATACGATTAGTGGCATCAGCGATTACCATCTCCAGGTGGGCACAACCCCCGGCGACAGCACTGTTTCCAACCAATGGATCGGCCCAGTATGCGCAGATACAATCGATGGGGAGCCCGGCAACACCTATTACGCGCGCGTTCGAGCCAAAAACGGCGCGGGATCCATTGGGGAGTGGTCCGGCAGCAGTGACGGGATTACGATCGGCATTCTCATCAGTCTGCCATCTTTGCAGGCATTTCCACTCGATACAATAAACGTCCCCCTTTATGCCCAATTCCCAAGCCATCACTATGATGCTGCAGAGATAAATTTCACAAATTACCAGTCCGGCCTGCAATTCATCGGCATCGATACCTCAGCCAGTCTCGTTGGGGCGGCAAAATGGAGCTATATTTATAATGAAACGGATGCGCGCTTGCAAACCGCATTTGCCGGATCGCAAGATATCACCGGCACAGGTGTTTTTTGCCGACTCACGTTCCTGGTCGTGGGTGACATTTGTACTCTGGTGCCCATCACCATTGAGTCGGCACTTTTTAACACCGGGCAGGATTCTGCCGCAACCACAGACGGGAGTGTCTACATTAATCCCATCCCATTCTACGGCGATGTTGACGAAAATGGCCTCGTACAAGCGCACGATGCCGCCTTTGTTTTAAAGTACCTGGTCGGTGACATCGATACGCTCGATTGCCAGCAGTTCGCCAATGCCGATGTCACCCTGGACAGCACCGTCTCGGCATTGGACGCCACGGTGATTTTGCAATATGTGGTTGGCCTCATTGATTCCTTGCCTTATGTTCCCACAGGGGACCAATTGTTAGCAACAGCCAGCATCGCTATGCACGATCAAGCGATGCAGGCAGGACAAACTATAGAGCTGCCGCTTTACCTCACCAACGTCGACAATATCTTGTCCTTTGCGGGAACGGTGGTGTACGATCCGGCTGTTTTGCGACTGACCGGGATTATCTGGCCTGGGCAGTTGGTGGATTATGTCACCTATGAAAACAGCAGCAACGGCGAGATCCGCTTTGCCGGCGCCGGCAGCAAGGCGATGATCAAGGATGGTCTTTTTGCGACCGTGCGATTCACCGTGAATGATGGCTGTGACCAGCCTGAAACCGTGGTG
The DNA here is from genome assembly GCA_003854995.1 of Candidatus Zhuqueibacterota bacterium. GTDB lineage: Bacteria > Zhuqueibacterota > Zhuqueibacteria > Residuimicrobiales > Krinioviventaceae > Kriniovivens. The sequence continues at coordinate 11,557 of RQOI01000367.1, read as the reverse complement.
ACCCTGAAAAACCTGCGCTGGAATGAGAATGCCGTGCAAAAAGATGCCACGCAAGCAACATTATCACTTGTGGCGGCGACGAGTGAGCACGAAAAACAGCTGCCAACAGAATTTGTCCTCGGCCAGAATTATCCCAATCCATTTAATCCCTCCACTACCATTGAATACGGTCTGCCGCAGGCCGCTTTGGTGACGCTGTCGATCTATGATGTCAACGGCAGACGTATCATCACCCTGGTCGATGAAAGACAGGAGCGAGGATGGCATCGTGCGCACTGGCATGCGGTGAACAGCAGCGGGCAGCGGGTGAGCTCGGGAGTCTATCTGGTCAAGCTCAAAGCTGGTCAATTTGTCGATACGAAAAAGATTATGTTGATGAAATGAGGCCATTTGCCTGGCACCTTTGAGGTGCCGGGCAAATATGTATCATGATGAGGTCATTTGACCAAGATGAAAATAAAAACACGAATGATGTCATTCATTCAATAAAGGAGACAATCCATGAAAAATCTGATCTTATTTGTATCTTTGATTGCTTTTCTACCTGGCGAGTTATCCGCGCAAATTGAAACAAAACTCACTGCCAGTGATGGCGGCAAGTCCGACGAGTTAGGTCGAGCGGTCGCCATAAATGGCAACCACCTGCTTGTCGGGGCTATCGAATATGCAAACGGCACGGGATACTCGTGCACATACAAATTTGATGGCACGGATTGGCTGCCGGAAGCAAAGCTCACCCTGGGTGATGAGCATTATAATGATACGTTTGGTTCTTCTGTTTCTATTTATGGCAATTATATCGTGGTCGGATCAAATGGTTATGACAGTGTTGTAACAGAACGTGGAGCTGCATGTGTTTACAAGTATAATGGCGACAATTGGAAGCGTGAGGCGATCCTTGTTGCCAGCGATGGAGGGGGATTGAACTTTTTTGGCACATCAGTTTCCATCTATGGCGACTATATTGCCGTAGGCGCTAATATGCGGGACTATACTTATCCATGGGGGATTGGTAAAGTATATATTTTCAAGCGAAATGGAGCTGATTGGATTGAAGAGGCCATTCTTGCTGCCGGCGATGCAACGTGGGGTCATAATTTTGGCAGGTCAGTTTGCATCTACAAGAACCATGTCCTCGTCGGGGCTTCAATGGACGATGAAAATGGCGATGATTCCGGTGCGGCTTATATTTTCAAGCGCGATGGAGAATCCTGGACCGAAGAGGCCAAACTCATCGCCAGCGATGGCGGCGCGGGCGATGCTTTTGGATTCTCTGTAGCGATGTACGAAAATTATGCCGCCATCGGCGCCTGGGGGGATGATGATAACGGTGAGGATTCCGGCAGCGCGTATATTTTTCAATATGATGATACGAGCTGGAACGAAATGGCCAAACTCACTCCCGGCGATCCTGTTGCAGCGGATCGATTTGGCGAATCGATCTCGATAAATGGAGATCGGGTGGTCGTCGGCGCCCTTTTAAGCGATGGCAATGAAACCGATGCGGGTGCAGCTTTTCTTTTTGAGCGAGTTGGCTACAGCTGGAAAGAGGTGAAAAAGCTTTTTGCCAGCAACGGCAAAACGGGTGACTATTTTGGCCTGGCGGTAGCAGTTGATGGCGATCATGTTCTGATTGGTGCATGCCGGGATGATGAGATCAGCGAGAATGCCGGCGCTGCCTATGTTTATGATCTGAAAATCCTCGATGCGAACGATATAACGCTGTGCCTGCCCAAAATCCAGGCGCATCCTGGCGATACGATACGGGTCCAGGTGCATGTGCAATTTGCCGATCATCAGTTTGATGCGGCGGAAATCTGCTTCTCTGATTACCGGACCGGTTTACAATTCATGGACATCGATACTGTCGGGAGTCTTGTCGGTGCTGCCAAATGGGGTTATGAAATCAATGAGACGAGCGATGGATTAAAGACCGCCTTTGCCGGTGCGCAGGATATATCGGGAGAAGGCGCCTTCTGCTGGCTCCGGTTTGTCGTCGTGGGTGATATCTGCACCTGGATCCCCATCACCATCGAATCCGCACTGTTCAATACGGGAACAGATCCGGTCATCACGACCGACGGCAGCGTCTTCATCAAGCCCATCCCGTTTTACGGCGATGTCGATGAAAACGGACTCGTGCAAGCGCATGACGCCGCTTTTATTTTGAAATATCTCGTCGGCCTGATCGAGTCACTCACCTGCCAACAATTCTACAATGCCGATGTCACTTTGGACAGCACGGTGTCGGCGTTGGACGCCACGGTGATTATGCAATATGTGGTGGGTCTCATCGATTCCTTGCCCTATGTTCCTGGGCCGGATCAGCTCATCGCTGCAGCTAATGTCCGTATGGAGGATTATATCACATCGGATCAAATCGTTGAAATTCCGATTCATTTGACTGGTTGCGACAATGTATTGTCATTCGAGGGCTGCGTCACCTACGATCCGGCGCATCTCACGTTCATGGATGTCCTCTGGTCATCGGAGTTGGGTGATTTCACCATTTACGATGCCAATGCAAACGGTGTTTTGCGCCTAGCCGGTGCCGGGGCTCGACCTTATCAAGGTGGAGAGGCATTTGCCAGAGTACGATTTCGGATGGATCAAAAGTCGAGAGCATCTGCGACGATTGTCGCGCTGCGACAATTTCGCTTGAATGAAAGTGATGTTCAAAATAATGTTGCCGAGTGCCACGTTGCTTTGGCCTCGGGTGCGCAGTCAAACGCTGCTTCAACCCCGACAACTTTTTCACTAGAGCAAAATTATCCCAATCCGTTCAATGCCAGGACGACCATCCAGTTCGCAGTGCCGCAGCAGACCTTTGTGAAACTCACGGTGTACGATCTTTTAGGACGAGAGATCGCTATCCTGGTGAATGAAGAGGTAGGGGCAGGCGTGCATAAAGCGGATTTTGATGCCGATGATATAGGCAGCGGTTTATACTACTATCGTTTTGAGACGAGGGAATTTACGCAGACGAGAAAGCTTTTAGTGCTGAAATAGAAATATGAACGATTGAATACAATCAATAAAGAGAGAGGCCGACTCATGAAAAGCCTGATCTTATTTACGTTTTTAATCGTTTCTCCTGCTAACTATCTATACGCTCAATTCGAAATTAAATTGACGGCTGACGATAGAGCAAGCGAAGATTGGTTTGGGTGCTCTGTTACCATAGATGAAGATGTTGTCGTCATTGGCGCCTTGGGTGATGATCTCGAATCTATCATGGGTACTATCTTCAATGCGGGCTCAGCCTATGTTTTTAACTGGAATAGAACCGATTGGATCAAGAGCCAAAAATTAATCGCTAGCGATAGAACCAGAGAAGATAATTTTGCCCAGGGTCTTGCAATGAGTCGAGACTTTATCCTCGTCGGTGCAGCATTTGCCGACTGGTGCTCGGGTCAGGGATATATCTTTAAAAGAGAGGGCTCGGTGTGGATTGAACAGGACATACTCATCCCTGGGGATAATTCTGCTTATGATGGACTTGGCAAATCTGTTTCCGTCGATGGTGAATATGCCGTATTAGGAGCGATGTATACTGATAATATGGGAGGTGAGTCAGGGTCAGCTTATATTTTCAAATATAATGGCGCAGCATGGGAAGAGGAGAAAAAATTGCTTGCCAGTGACGGCAGCTCGTTCGATTATTTTGGTTCAGGAGTCTCTATTTGTGGGAACGAGATCGTTGTTGGGGCATGGAATGATGATGATAATGGTGATAATTCAGGCTCAGCCTATATTTTCAAGCGTGATGACTCCGGTTGGAAACAGGTGCAAAAACTGACTGCCAGCGACGGGGCAGAGGGTGATCTTTTTGGGAGCTGTGTTTCCTTTGATCAGGATTTTATTGTAATTGGAGCAACATACGCAAATGATGCCAATGGGGAAAACGCCGGCGCCGCGTATGTGTTCAAAAGAGTCGGCACATCCTGGATAGAACATGCAAAATTGCTGGCCGCCGGAGGTCATGCCGAGGATCATTTCGGTATATCCGTCTCTATTTGCGGTGATTACATTGCAGTTGGAGCCTATGACGACGATTATCGGGGCGAAAATTCAGGAGCAGTCTATATTTTTAAAAATCTGACTCATACCTGGGCTTTGGTGGCAAAGCTGACCGCCAGTGATGCTCAGCCTGGCGACGAATTTGGCAATTCAGTCTGCATCAGCGGAAATCATGTCGTTGTCGGAGCCCACATGAGTGATGTTATTTGGAAAGACACAGGTGCAGCATACATCTATGACCTAAGCTTATTACAGCCTCTGTTTTCACAGGTGATGTGCGGCGATATTATCAATGATGACGAGTTGTCAATGGGGTGTAGTTGGATTGACTTTAATAATGACTGCTATTTGGATTTATTTGTGGCAAATTCAGGGCGGAACAATTTATACTCGAATAACGGAGACGGCACCTTTACGAAAATAACTGACGTGTGCATAGTAACGGATGAAAATGAATCGTTTGGCTGTACCTGGGGCGATTTTGATAATGATGACAATCCAGATCTGTTCATATCAAATTTTGAGGATGAAAATAATGCTCTCTTTAAAAATTGTGACAATGGACAAGATTTTTGCATAGTACAGTCACAGGTTGACGACGGCGGTTGGTCAAGCGGGTGTTGCTGGTTTGATTCTGATAAAGATGGTTACCTCGACCTATTTGTATCAAATGCACAAAATTTTGATAACGGACAAAATCAAAACAACTTTTTTTATAAAAATGTGCACGGTGAATTGCACAAAATTGATGAAGGGATCCTTGTCCAAGATAATGGCTTTTCTTATGGATGCAGCTGCACTGATTTTGACAATGACGAGGATTTGGACTTGTTTGTCGCAAATCTCGGGCAAAACTTTTTATATCGAAATAACGCGGATGGCACCTTTATCAAAGTCACAGATGGCGATATCGTAAATGACGTACATCAATCCATAGGATGCTGCTGGGGTGATTATGACAATGATGGTGATCTTGACCTGTTTGTTGCGAATATTGAGGAGAATAATGATTTGTATTCGAATAATGGCGACGGTAGCTTTACAAAAATAGTTGATCAAGACCTGGCAAACGATGGAGGTTTTTCAGTTGGTTCTTGCTGGGGGGACTATGACAATGATGGCGATTTAGATCTGTTTGTCAGCAATTATTGGGATGAGCATAATTTTTTATATGAGAACAATGGTGATGCGACCTTTAAAAAGGTGAACGATCCAATTATTGTTCTCGATGAAGGATACTCCACTGGTTGTTGTTGGGGCGATTTTGATAATGATGGTGATTTGGACTTGTTTGTCGCAGCTGAAGGAAAAAATAGGCTATATCAAAACAACGGCAATGACAATCACTGGCTCAACATCAAGTGCGTGGGCACCGCATCCAATCGCTCGGCCATCGGCGCCAAGGTGCGAGCCAAAGCACTCATCGGCGGAAGGCCAGTGTGGCAACTTCGCGAAATATCCGGTCAGACCGGTTTCGGAACCCAGAACAGCTTGAATGTCGAGTTTGGCTTTGGCGATGCGGATATGATCGATTCGCTGGTGGTGGTGTGGCCCAGCGGTTTGATCCAGGTGTGGGAAGATATGCAAGCGAATCAGTTCCTGACCCTCACCGAAGGGAGTGATGCCATTCCAGTCGAGTTGGCACTGTTTGCCGCGCACGTCAATGGGCATGATGTTACGCTGGAATGGGTCACTGAATCGGAACGGAATAATTATGGATTTGAGATTGAGTGCAAATCGGAACAAGCCTGGGAGAGAATCGGCTTTGTGAAGGGTCATGGGACGACCGCGACGCGGCATGCCTATTCGTGCAAAGACTCGGATGTAGCGCCCGGTTCATATCACTATCGATTGCGACAGATAGATACGGATGGCGGCTCTCAGTATTCGCAAGAGCTGGAGGTTCAAATTGGACCGTTGAAACAATTCGGCTTGGATCAAAACTATCCCAATCCGTTCAATGCCGGGACGACCATCCAGTTTACGGTGCCGCACAGATCATTGGTGAAACTCGCCGTGTACAACCTGATGGGGCGAGAGGTCGCCTTGCTGGTGAATGAAGAGTTGGGGGCAGGCGTGCATAAAGTGGATTTTGATGCCAACGATATTGGCAGCGGTTTGTATTATTATCGCTTTGAGACCAGCGAATTTTCGCAAACTAAAAAACTTGTAGTGCTGAAATAGAACGGGAGTCAAATGAACAACGTCGTAACGAACTGGACACAAAAAAATTTCAAAATAGCCATTCTTTCACTCCTCATTCTGCACCTCTCCGCACTGCACCTTTTTGCCGATTCGTCGTCGGATTCTCTGTACGACAATTTTCAGCATCCGCCGGATGCCGCCAGACCGCGGACGTGGTGGCACTGGACGGGCGGAAATGTCACGCTCGACGGGATCACTAAAGATCTTGAATGCATGCGTCGGGTGGGCATTGCGGGTTTTCAATTAGCCGACGTCGCCTTTGGCAGCGGGCAAACCATTGAAAATCAGCTTTTATTCGGCACGCCGGAGTGGCTCGCCGCCCTCCGCCATGCGGCGCAGGAGGCCGAACGGCTGCGTCTGGAGATGGCCATCTTCAGTTCCGCCGGCTGGAGCCTCACCGGCGGACCCTGGGTGCAACCGCACCAGGCGATGAAAAAACTGGTCAGCAGCGACACGCTGCTTCACGGGCCAGCGACCTTCAGCGGCAAGCTGCCGCAGCCGCCGCGCAACAACAGCCCCATCCGCAATCTGGGACAGGCGAGCCGGTCGGGCCAACCGGATCCCACCTTTTATAAAGATATCGCCGTCCTGGCCTGTCGGCTGCCGGCCATGCCGGATAGGGTCGCGCGCGCAAAGGCGACCGGCCATGCCCACAGGCCTGGGCTTTGAAGTGGATAAACTCAGCCGCAACCACACCGAGGCCTATATCCGCGATTATCTGCGCCCTATCGCCGAGGCGCTGGGTCCGCTCTACGGCACAGCTCTGCGCTACGTCATGCTGGACAGCTGGGAGGCGGGCATGCAGAACTGGACGGATGACATGCTGGCCGAGTTTCAACGCCGGCGCGGCTATGATGCGCGACCGTTTCTGCCGGTGCTGGAAAAGATCGCGGTTCTGGTCGAGGGCGGCGCCACGGTCCTGGGACGCAAACCGATCGCCTCGCCCAGCCTGGCCGGCTATCCCGACGTCGATGCGAAAATAGGGGCGCTCGCCACAGCATTGTGGGGCGACCTCGATGGCATCAGCCGCACGAGACGAACGGCCGGCAAAGGCCAGGTCATCTGGGGGCTGCCGCTGGCCGATGTCCTCGCGTCAATGCAGATCGCCAAGGACGTCGAATACAGTCGAACGCTGGACATGGATGTGCACTGGATTCATCGTCGCACTGCGACTGCCGATATCTATTTTGTGGTAAACGGCTCTGATCGCGCTGCAGATATCGATGTCCGTTTCCGAGTGACGGGCAAAACGCCCGAGCTGTGGTCCCCCGATACGGGTGAGCGCCGGCCGGCGGCGTACAAAAGCGCCGACAGTCTGACCACAGTGCCCCTGACGCTGTCACCCTACGGCTCCGTCCTGGTCGTTTTTCAACAGCGCGCTGCCGACGCAGAGTCTCTTCGGCAGGATGATTTTGTAACAACTCGCACTATTTTGGCTGGTCCCTGGGACGTGTCATTTCCCGCCAATTCGGGAGCGCCGGAAAAGATACAGCTTGCGCAGCTGCAGTCCTGGACAGCGCATGCGGATTCCGGTGTGCGCTATTTTTCCGGCACGGCGGCCTATGTGAAAACCATCGATGCGTTGGCAGACTGGTTTCGAGGTGATACGCAAGTGATCCTGGATCTGGGCGAAGTGCGGGATATTGCCGAGGTTTTTGTCAATGGCAAAGCGGCCGGGACAGGGTGGAAGCCACCTTATCTGTTCGATATCACGCGTCTGCTCAAACCGGGCGCCAATGACTGTCGCATTGAGGTGACCAACCAGTGGACCAATCGCCTGCTCGGCGATCACCGGGCAAAAGCCGGACAGAGAGTGCTGGCTGGGAGCGATGGCATTCGATTCTTCGGCCCTTTGCCACCTGTGCAGGAATCGGGACTGCTGGGACCGGTTGCGCTCATTTCGAGGCCAGCCAATTGAAGAGGCTATTTTTATCAGGAGGCGGTCATGTCAGTGAAAATTGATCTGCGCCTAGGGCTGCTCGTGCTGGCGCTGTTCCTGTTCACATCCCCGGTGCGGGGCCAAATCGCCGATGCGCCGGATGACAGCGTCGCCGGCATTCCGGTCAACTCTACTGAGGCGCGCGTCGGCGAATACACGCTGCCAAATCCGCTCGTTTGCGCAGATGGCCAGATAGTGGACAGTGCGGATATCTGGACGCAAAAGCGCCGCGGCGAAATCATCGGGCTGTTCGAGCAGCACCAGTTCGGCAGATCGCCGGCGTCGCAGAACCTTCGTTGTGCTGTCTTTGAGCAGGGAGCGCCGGCGTTTGCCGGCAGGGCAAAGCGCACGCAGGTGACGATCTATTTTGCCGAGAATGCTGATGAGCCCTATATGGATCTGTTGCTCTATGTGCCGGCCCAAGCGACCGCACCCGTGCCAGTGCTTTTGAACATTGCTTTCACAGCCAATTCACTGATGGTGGAGGATGCGGGGGTCAGGGAGGGATTCATCTGGAATCGAGAGAGACAGAAGGTGCCCGCCGCTGCCGGATTCCCGTTTGGCCGGCTGGATGTAGAGTCGGTGCTGGCGCGCGGCATGGGCCTAGCGACGGTCTATTACGGCGATATCGAATCCGATTTCCCAGGCGGTGCCCAACATGGCGTGCGAGGCCCCTTCGCCAAACCTGAAAGTTCGGCTCTAGCGGCAGACGAGTGGGGCGCCATCTCGGCGTGGAGCTGGGGATTGAGTCGCGCGCTCGATTATTTCGAGACGGACGCGGCCGTGGATGCGGAGCGCGTCGCCATCAAACGACATTGGCTTTTGCATGCGGGCCGGCGGCCACGGCAATGCCCCATCCGACTGGCAGGTGATTCTGGATTTTTTGCAAAAGCATCTGAAACCGGGAAATTGATAAGCGTTATAAACAAGTCAGTTTATCTGATCCCCCAGACTGCAAACAGGCAGCATTGTAGTTTTTTCAGAGTTTACAAGCCAACCACAGAGGCCGCCGAGATTCGCAGAGATAGTGCCTGATTTCGCTTCATTTCCTCTGTGAACTCGGCGTCCTCTGTGGTTTAGATTTTTTTTGTTGCCGCCAAAGGCCGCGCTAGATAACTCTTGCTCATCTGCTGCACTACAGCGTCCAGCCATTCTGATACTCGGGAAAGATATACTGTTCCGCATCGGGATGGTTCGCTTTCATATCGGTCCAGTTCCAATAGAGCTTTTCCTCAATCCGCATCGCCACCACACCGGCCAGAATGGCTTCGATGAAGGGGCCCGAATAGCTCCAGTCTGAGCTGGCTTTCTCGCCGGTCTTGCAGGCGTTGATCCAGTCGCGATAGATGCCGCCGACGCGGGGCAGTGTCTTGGGCGGCGTGGTATATTCTCGCATTTTCGCTTCAGGAATGATGCGCGGATTGCCGGCCCAGCCGGGACACATGATTTTGCCTTTTTCACCGACGAACAGGATGCCGTTGCCGTCGCCCGTCAAATCCCGACCTAGCTCAAGTTCTTCGGGTCGAGGCGGCATCAATCCTTCGTACCAGATGAGCCGCACCGGCGGGTGTTGCCCACGGGCGAGAAATTGATAATGGACGATGGATACGTAGGGCCTCTTTTCGCGATCACCCCAGGCGCTGCGGGCTTCAACCCATTCGGGATATCCCAAATCCAGAGCAAAAAAGGCCGGATCCATATTGTGCGATCCCATGTCGCCGATTTTGGCAGTGCCAAAGTCCCAGTAATAGCGCCAGCCGCACGGCGTGTACTCTGGATGATAGGCTCGATAGGGCGCAGGACCGATCCACAGATCCCAGTCCAGGCCTGCCGGCGCCGGCGGCTGCTCGGCCGGCCGACCCGCAGCGGATTTGTTCGGTCCGTCGCTCCAGGAATGCACTTCTGTGACCTCACCAATGGCGCCGTGCTGTATCCATTCGCGCGTCAGGCGGATGCCTTCATCGCCATGCCCCTGATGTCCCAGTTGGGTGATGATGCCCGCCTGTTTCGCCGCACTTGTCAATTTTCGCACTTCTGAAATCGTGCGCGCCAACGGTTTTTCAATGTAGATGTGTTTTTTTCTGTCAATCGCGGCCATGGCTGCAACGGCGTGGGTGTGATCGGGCGTAGAAATCACCACGGCGTCGTAATCCTTTTCCTGATCCAGCATGCGGCGAAAATCGATATAGACGCTGCATTCGGCCCAGTCGGCGGTGGCCGGATTGCTCGCATAGTGTCTGGTGATGCGGTCAAAGGTCGGTTTTCTGCCTCCGGGCTCTGCGTGGTAAAAGCGGCTATAGTCGGCCCACTCCTCGGTATCAGCGATGGCGACGATCTGCACGTCGTTCTGCTGCAGCAGATTCCGGGTATTCTGCATGCCCTGGCCGCCGACGCCGATCATGGCGATATTGAGTTTGTCACTCGGCGGGGTAAAGCCGGCGCCTCCCAGCACGTAGCGAGGCACAACGGTGGCGGCGGCAATGGCCGGCGCCGTTGTCTGCATAAATCGACGTCTGGACACCGCACTTGAACGATGCTGCGGAGTTCTGTTATCGGGTTCCATATGGCAATCCTTTCTTGAAATGATGCGCACGACCAGTATGCAGAAAGAATTTGGAAATTCAAACACTTTTGTACAATACAAAATGAAATTTTCTTGAGGCAGAAGTCAAGTCGATCGATGTGTCCGGGATGTTATTTTTGCAGCGTCAGTTTTTTGCTCGCTGAAAATCCATCCGCCTGCAAGCTGTAGAGGTAAAATCCGCTTGGCAAATTTTCCGCATTAAAATTTATCGCATAATTTCCGGCAATAGTCCGGTCGTCGAAAAGCGTCGCGATTTCCTCGCCCAATAAATTATAGAGTTTGAGCGAAACGTGACTTGACGTCGGGAGACTGAATTCAATCTTTGTCATGGAATTGAACGGATTCGGATAGTTTTGTCCGAGAGCCGGCCGTTCAGGGAGAGCCGCAGTTTGCGCTGCGAATCCTTGCACCTGCATCAACTCGCCCTCGTCCGTGAAGAGAATGATGCCGTCGTCGCCGAACAGCCAGCCGTTATTGGCATCGGCAAAAAAGACAGATCGCAGATGGCTCTGTGTGCCCGCATAGACGACGCGCCAGTTTATGCCGCCATCTCTGGTCTTGAGAATGTTGCCGTAATTCCCGACGATCCAGCCGGTTTTTGCGTCGCTGAAAAAGACGGCATGCCAGGCGTCATCCCAAAAGGCGTAATCATTGAATCGGTAAATCTTATCGCCAAAAGGAAAATCAGATTGCGGCATCCAGCTGTCACCGCCATCCACGGTTCTCAGGATGGTGTTGTTATAGCCGACGACCCAGCCCGTATCCGGGCTGGTAAAACATACGGATGTCAGATGCGTCCAGGTGCCGCT
>RQOI01000366.1 GCA_003854995.1 Candidatus Zhuqueibacterota bacterium | reverse complement strand
GTGTATTTGATGAGCAGACCGGGAGTCGTTGTGGACAAGGTGAGGTCGAAATTGTCAGCATAGAAACCGCGTTGGTGGGAAAACGTCAATGTTTCTGCATAATCCTCTCCCTGACCGATGCAGATCGTTGCGAAAAGTAAAAGAGATGAAAGAGTCCATTTTTGTATAGCAGGATGCATATTTTACGTCCACGTTTGTTGGAATGCCTGGATGAGAAAAGACATTCAGCATCATCAGGCAGGCGCCTTTGATTGTTCATTCACCTTTCATCTGCTGCTCTGTCAGCATCGACTGGCGGAACTCTTCGAGCTGGCGAAATTCATTCGTGTTGCCGATGTGCTCTCTGAGACCGGCCAGGCGTTTGTCACCCTCATCGAATCGTCCGATGCGATAATAGGCGCGTGTGATATTGTAAACTGCCTGGTCATCATTTGGTTCCCGCTCGAGGGCGCTTTCCAGGTACTGAATGCCGCGTTCGGTCTCGTCCAGCACGAGATAGAGCTGTCCGAGCCACTTGTGGACAAAAGCGCTGTCCTGATAGTGCCGGGCGTTGTGGAGAATCTGCAGCGCGAGCTCGTATTTTTCTATTTTGACCAGCAGTTGAATCATGGGTTCATAGAACAGCTCCAGCGTCGGCACGGTGTAGATGAGGGCGACGTACTCTTTGTAGGCGTTGATATAATCGCCGCGCTTTTCGTATTCAGCGGCTAACTGCAGATGCGCCTGCTCCAGGGTGCCTTCGCCATCCCGGAGGACGCGAAAGGCGATCTCTTCCTCGACGCTCTGCGGCACGAACTGGGTCATGAACAGATTCGGCCCCTCCTGCACGAACGGCCAGCTGCCTTTGAGGTGCTGGATCACCATGCGGGCGTAGACACTATCCATTTTTGTCAATCCCCATTCGCTCTCAAAAGCTGCGCTTGGCAGGACTTTTCTCTCGCTCCAGTCAGGGGCAATATAACCGTTCTCGCGCATAGTTTGCAGAAAAGCGTCCGCCATGATGAAATAGCCGCTGCTGCGCGGGTGCAGATGCTCCCACATCAGATTATCGCCGATGAGCCCGTTCGGTGACGCTCCTTCAAAATATACTTTCATCGGCACCAGGGGCGACTTGAACCTTGCGGACAATTCGTGGATGATGTCGTTAAAATCTTCGGGCGCGCGAAATCGCAGGGCGTCATAGTCTTTGGCGTGATAGTAGTGTTCTTTGGCGCGTCCGAAATCGGATTGCCGTTCAGCTGCGCGCGCGGCGTTGAATTCGGTCAGTGCGGCCGGATAGTTGTCCGTCGCGACCGAGACGAATGGCCGGGAATCTCTGATATTGCTCACCAGCTCGCTCAGAATGACCGGGACATTTTTTCTGTCTGCTTTTTTCAGAATGTCCTGCAGGTTGCCGCGGAATTGCACGAGGCCTTTTTCATAGGTGGGGCTGTTGTAAAGGATCTTTTTGTCTTTGACGATGCGCGACATGACCGTGCGCGTCGGATCGCCATTGGCAAGAGAATCCGGCGATGGAGAAAATCTGGAGCGCGCAACGGTGACAATGTCCCGTATCCAGATGAAAATTTTCAATCTCTGCAGTTTCAGATAGCTCTTGACGAACCAGCGGTTCTGTCCCAGCGACTCCATGGAGGCGACGCCGAGCGCACCATAGAATTCGTTATGGCCGGCGTAGATGAGGAGCAGATCCGGCTGCTGCGCCAAGATTTCATCCATATAATCGAGCATGGTATAGCTGTTGATGGCGGTGAAGGCGCAGTTGACCACCTCGATGTGCTTTTCCGGAAAGATGCTGATCAAGCGGCGCTGCAGGATGCGCGGAAAGGT
>RQOI01000365.1 GCA_003854995.1 Candidatus Zhuqueibacterota bacterium | reverse complement strand
GTCAAGTTTGACGTCATCTGGCGCTATTTTGGCTGGAGCAACCAGACACTTGCCGCCCTGGTGTTGTGGAGCGCTGCTTTTCATCTTGTCAGAAATGGCAAGTTCCACTGGATCGCGACGATCCCGGCCGTGTTCCTCACTGGTGTGGTGGTGACATTCATCTGCTATGCACCAATCGGTTTGCGTATGCCGTACCAGCTATCCGTCATTCTGGGTGTCGGCAGCGCAGTTGTCGCGCTCATTTTATTCATCTTTTACTCGCTGCGCAAACGGCAGGCGTAACTCGCGCGAGTTTAATTCGAGTTTAATTGGACTGCTGTACAACGCTCCGCCCCGTCACTTTAATTTGCGGCAACTCTCCTTTTTGAATCGGCTTGTGCTGATTCCTGCAGAAAAGGAGAGTCCCTCTTTTATCCGCTATAAATTCCTTCAATCGATTCGCGACGGCTGCGGCCTCTCAGCCGGTACTGATCTGCTGTGCATTGATGCGCCTGCCGCGAACCTCATTTCATCCATGCAATTCAAATATGTTCACCCATTTCTCGCAGGCATGAGGAAATATCTGGGAATTCAGGCTCTACTATAGAGCAGCCGTGGTTGATGACAGCGGGCAGCGCGTCTGCTGCAGATTTTGCGGCGTTGCAGCAGAAATGAGAAAAAATAATTACGTAAAATCTCATTCTAACCTGTATGAATAACAAAGATAGAACTGTCGCATAGCCGATAATGCTCTCATTACAGGTGGTGGGATAGGGTACGGAAAACCGGTCTTTTGCACGAATTTTGCGTATGATGCTAACAGTCAATCGACTCTTACTTTTCTTTTTTGCTGTTCTGCTGCTGTTTACTCAATCTGCGGCGATGGAAATCAAGCTCGTCGCACATGACGGCGAGGCGAAACAGTACTTTGGCGCATCCGTGGCGATCGACAACACGTTGCTCGTCGCTGCGCCGGGCAATTTCAACGACGACAACTGCGGCGCTGTCTATGCCTTTGAGAAAAGAGATTGGGAATGGGTGGAAATTCAAAGACTGGTTGCAGCGGATGACGGGCCATATGACCTGTTTGGTTATTCGATGGCAAAGAGCGGTTCGCATGCGATCGTGAGCGCACGGGGCGACCGCACGAATCCGCTGGGCGGCGCCGTCTACTTTTTCGAACAGCAGCAAGATGGTCAATGGGTGCGCCAGGCACGCTTTAGTTCTCCGCAGATTTGCTGCCAAGATCTGTTTGGTGCGGCTGTTGACATGGATGGCGGTTATGCCGTGGTTGGCGCTCCACTCGGCGGCGGGCATCTGCCGAAATGTGGCTCTGCGTACATATACCGTCATGTGGACGGAGAATGGCTGCTGGATGACAAGATTTATCCGCAAGAGGGGACTCCATACGACAACTTTGGCTGCAGTGCCTCGATCTCCGGGCAGCGCGTCATTATCGGCGCTGCCGGCAGCTCCAGCAAGCCTTGTGCATCGCCGCAAGACGTAAACATGCCCGGATCAGCCTGGATTTTTGAGCGGGATGAGAGTGGCTGGCATCAGGTGGCCAGGTTATCACCCGTCGATGGCCATGCGGGAAATCTGTTCGGCTGCGCAGTGTGCATCGACGGCGATCGCGCCATCATCGGCGCTTCGCAGGACAATGCGGCTGACTTTCATTCCGGCTCAGCCTATATTTATGCGCGCGCGGATGACGGCTGGAACGATGAGCTGAAACTCGTGGCCATGGATGCTGATTCGGGTGACTATTTCGGCTCGGCGGTCGCCATTTATCAAGACTATATCATCATCGGCGCACCCGGCGTGGATGGTCTCGGCAAAAATTCCGGCGCTGTCTACTCCTATATGCGGCGAGATGATGGCTGGACGCCGCGCGCAAAGAAAACCCAATATGACGCGGCGCGTTATGATCTTTTCGGCGCTTCGCTTGCGCTGTCACAACAAGACGCCCTCATCGGCGCCCCCTTTAAAAAAGTGGGAAAAAGTCTGTTCCAGGGCGTCACCTATGTTTATGATAATATTCAGGATCTCGCGTTGCCGGTCGAGCTGGCCTCTTTCACAGCCCGACATGACGAGCATGCCGTCCTGCTGCAATGGATGACACAGAGCGAAAAAGATAATCTCGGTTTCATCCTGGAGAGAAAGACGAATGGGCCGTGGCGCGTCATCGCATCCTATCAGACTTTTGATGCGCTGCGCGGCCAGGGGTCATGCTCCATGCCGACCTACTACGAGTTCATCGATGACAGTGTGCTCGTCAATACCACCTATTACTATCGCCTGGCAGACGTCGACATGAGCGGACTTGTCAGTTATCACGAACCGATCGAGATAAGGATGGCTGCCGGCATCGAACATGTGGCACTTCTGCCCAATGCGCTGCGCGTCATGCCGGCGTTTCCCAATCCATTCAATCCCGAAACAGTCCTGCGCTATGAACTGCACAGCACATCCTGCGTCGATATTAAGGTCTTTGATCTGCGGGGCCGTCCTGTTCGCACGCTTTTGTCGGGACAGCAGAACCCCGGGCATCACAGCGTGACGTGGAATGGCCGGGATGATGCGGGAGAACGGCAGAGCAGCGGCGTCTATGTCATTCGCATTCGCGCCGAGAATGTCGTTCGTAGCCAAAAAGTCATCATAATGCAGTGACCTCGAGGATGATAGGACGGTCGGGTGAAGGACCGCACCTAGAAATGGGTGCAGAAAAGGCAGGATCAACACTGATTCTGCCTTTTTGCTTTTTAATCCAATCACTTGGCGTGCCTCCTCGCTTGTGGCGGCTTGTGCAGCCAGCACTCCTCAATTCACATTTTACCGGCAGAGCTATTGT
>RQOI01000364.1 GCA_003854995.1 Candidatus Zhuqueibacterota bacterium | reverse complement strand
GTGAGCACCTCAATCGTGCGCGCCGCCAGATCCTGCGCCGGACTGAGGCCGGGGAAGAACTTGAGCACCCCGAACCAGAAAAAGACAATGCCGAGGCTCACGCGCAGGAGGAGGAGGCTGTGGTGGGCCAGCCAGTTCGTCAGACGAATTTCAAGGCGATCATAAGTAGCAGATCTGTTTGCCATGGCATGCTCCTTTCACAATGACGGGTGAACCCATTTTCCTTGCCGACGAGGCGGCGCGCTGGTCAGCTGCAGGAGCCACCTCGATCCGCCGCGGGTAAGGGCACGGCCGCAAAGCCATGTTTGCGCCGTAGGATATCAACCTCTGTCCTCGCTATTTTATTTCACAATTTGTGCACTAATGTTGATGATCATGGTCAAAAAGACCACTAGCTGAATGGCTATTACTACTATGCAGCGATCATCAATATTTTATAGAGCGTGATCGTGCCGCAAAGAGTCTATCCGATGAAGATTTGTTGTTTGTGCCATTCTTGCATTTAAAAACCTTCCAGGTAATCGAGAGAGGCAAAATTGTTTACGAAAAACATTTTTACGAAAAAACTCGATGGATGTGTAAAAGTGGAACAAAATTTGACGATAGGTCAAGGGTTCAGCAAGTCGTGCGCAAAAATGGACCAAGCCCGGTCAACTGGCGAATTACCTTCGCTTATCCCGCAAAATATGCGCATTAAAAAGCTTGTCATTTGGCGAGGATGCATCAAATGAAAAAAAAGCTACTGCTCCTGATCTCCTATTTTTTAGCAGTTGTCTTTCTTTACGTTCGAATGTTTTCATTATCCATGCTGACATGGACGGAAACCAGCGTGGAGGATTTTTCCGACAGCGCCTTAAATGACGTTATTGTTACGGGCGTAAGTGGCGGCGAGCTGCGTCTTCCGCATCCTATGGTCAAGATTATCGCGGATTACAAGGACAACAACCTGCCGCGTTTTGCTGTCTACGACAGTAGCGGCGCATTTTATCGGGCTCAAATTACTATTGAAGATGTCTTCCTGCTCAAGTATTCTCCCGGCGGCGACGAGATTGCCAACATACGAGTCAACGATGTCCCCGGCGCTGTTGTTGGCGAGCACGCGCACGTTGCAGTGTCAAAAGACGGCATCGCCATTGTTGCGTGGTATCAAAGTAACGCAGCTGATGACAGCGTCTTTCTCAATTGTCAGACATTTAATCGTGAGATGAAAAGAAGAGGGGGCGTTCAAACAATAGCCAAGTTCGAATATAACGGTGGTCCCTTTACTGTATTTGATAACAGCGGCGAAGATAATTTTTGGATCCTCTATCGACTTGGGATTTTTGAGGATGGCAATATATTTCATGCGTGCCGAGTCAATCGCCAGGGTCAGAAGGCTGATACACTTTTCCAGTTTGTCAGGCCTCCGTCGGTCAAATATAATATAGATCCGGCCGTCGCTGTGGCGCCAAACCACGACTTTCTAATGGTGTGGGCAGGTGGAGGCAGCCCGAGCAGCGATTATGAGGATATTTACGTGCAACGCTTCACGCCCCATGGGCAAGTCATCAGCGCTGCAACCAAAGTCAACGATGATGTCCGCTCGGTTGCGCAGAATAGCCCCGCTATTTGTTTTGATGACAAGCAAAATTTTCTCGTGGTATGGTGCGATTGGCGCGATAATGTGAATGAAGCCACGCCTTACGACTTGAATATTTATGGACAACTGTTTGATTCCGGCGGGAACAAGGTGGGTGCTAATTTTAGAGTGAACGAACCGTTTCAATACGACGACGACAATCCGGATGTCTTTTTTCACGACGGCGAGTTTGTTATCTCCTGGGGGCCATTAATCAGGCGAGCGGCGATGAACGACGTTTGGGTGACGGCGTTTGCCTATATCCCGGTAATGACAGGGACAGCGATCTCTTCTATTTTTGATACCGGCGGCAGCGTGCATTATAATACACTTTCGTGG
>RQOI01000363.1 GCA_003854995.1 Candidatus Zhuqueibacterota bacterium | reverse complement strand
TCATCGAGGTAATAGCTGCCGGCGGTGGGCACATCCAGGCAGCCGATGACGTTCATGAGCGTGGATTTGCCCGAACCCGATGCGCCCATGATCGATAAAAACTCGCCGCCCTGAACGGTGAGATTGACGCCGCGCAAGGCGTGCACCTGAATCTCACCGACGTGATATATTTTTGTTATCTCTTTTGTTACAATGACTGGCTTCATTCGTTTGCGCTCAACTTAAAGAATTGGAATGAAACCGCAGAGATCGCCGAGGGATAAAATTCCTGTTTTTTTTCTCGGCGCTCCTCGGTGAACTCTGCGGTTCAGTTTCTAAAAAGGCCTGCCGAATCCCGGCGGCCGCGGCATGTTCGTCGTCGTGGCGTCGGACGATTCCGTCGACTCGACCTTGCTGATGACCTGCACGCCGGCCTTGATATCGGCGCCGGGCAGCGGGATGATCTCGATATTGCGGCCATCGCTGGAGCCGGTGCGCACCGGCGCGGCCTGCAGCTCTTTCTCCGCATCGAAATACCAGAGCATGGCAAAATTGCTGCCATTCATCGGCGTCGCACCGTTAAAGCTCATGCCCGCTCCGCTGCCCGTTCCAGCAAATCCCGCAGTGGGAATACCTTCTGGTCGAGTTGCCCCATCCGCACCGAATTGCGCCTGCATATTCTCGAATATCTTTTTCATCATGCTGGCGGTTGGCTGCACTCTGGTGGCGGCGATCGGCGCCAGCAGGACGTCCTTTTTCAATTCAATGATGAAATCCAGGGTCGCGGTCATGCCGGGCAGGAGCAGCCCATCCGGATTGTCGGCATCGACGACGACGGTATAGTTGACGACGTTCTGCACGGTTTCCGGCTGCAGCCACACCTGGCGTACAGTGCCGGAAAATTTCTTTTCGTCATAGGCCTGCACTTCGAACTGCACGGCCTGGCCGACTTTTATCAATCCGATCTCGCTCTCATCGACCAGGGCGTGAATTTCCATCTTGGACAAGTCTTCGGCGATCAGGAACAGTCGCGGCGTCTGAAAACTGGAGGCGACCGTCTGTCCTTCTTCCACCTCGCGGTATATGACCGTGCCGTTGATGGGCGAGCGGATGAACGCATAGAGCATATTGCGCTCCGCTTTTTCGAGATTGTTTTGCGAGGACATGAGCGATGACTTGGCCGATTGGAAGTTGCTCCTGGCGGTGATATATTCGAGCTCGGAGAGCAGGCTCTGCTGATAGAGCTTTTCCGTGCGCTCATAGTTGTATTTCGCCTCGTCATACTGCGCCTGGCTGCGCAGCAGGCTCGCCTTGGCATCGCTCACCTGCACGGACAGAATGGTCGTGTCAATGACCGCCATGAGCTGATTGCGGACAACCCGATCGTTGAAATCGACATAAATTTTATCGATCATGCCGTTCGTTCATCATTTCTCTTCTTTGAGGAAGAGAAATCCCACGTTTGTAAAATTGACCTTCAGAATTAAATGCAGCGCGTTTAACAACATCCTCGACGCGATATGACATTAATCATGCGGATTCGATCATTTTTCAGAAGAGATCTCTAAGGCTTGATTAGAGCGTGTTTCAAGTTGTTCCACACTGATGATGCAAATTCGATAACAATATCCCGTTGATCCGTAAATTCAATTTCTCGTGAATATAGATAGCGTTCCCCAAAAACAATCCCTGCAATCATAATGAGCCAAATGAAGTAAGTAGAGAATTTTTGATGTGTTAGACGATATTGTATTCTCCGGCCCAGACTTGGTGGCCACTTTCGATCAACAGCCGTAGGCGACATATTGTCCAGATAAACTTTCAGAATAGCATTATGATCGATTGAATATTTTTTTAAATACACTTCAAGTTTCATTTTGATTTTATCCACGTTCTGAAAACGCCATCTCACATTTTTGCGCATGCATTTTTTTATAACACGATTCAACAATTTGGGCACAGCCGGATTGATCTTACGGGCCGAGCGAACTTTTTTACGCATGATTTTTTCGAGCACATCACCGTCGTCATCCTTGACGAACGGTTTGAGTCCTGTCAGCAGTTCATAAAACAGAACTCCCAAACTAAATATATCCGAGGCCGGTGTGACTGATTTTCCAAGAGCTTGTTCGGGAGACATATATTGATAGGTACCGAGCAACGCACCTGATGTGGTCAGATTCTCCTCTTCTTGAAAATGGGCTACTCCGAAATCCAGAATTTTCACCTGCCCCTGATTCGAGATCATGATATTGGCGGGTTTGAGGTCACGATGGATCACACCGCTTTTGTGGGCGTGTTCGAGTCCCCGGCACATCTGATAAATGATCACGGTTGCAATATGCACCGGCAGGTGATGTACAGTGGAAAGGATTTTACGAAGATGGGGTCCGGGCACATATTCCATAGCGATGTAATAGGAATTGCCGCGCACCCAATAATCATAGATGTGAATGATGGCGTCATGTGAAAGTTGGGAAACGAGTCTGGCTTCTCGCTGAAAACGGATGATTATTTTCTTGTTGGAAGCATACAGGGGCAACAGCTCCTTGATCACAATCTTTCGTCCGAGTGAATCCTGTTCTGCGAGATAGATATTGGCAGCACTCCCCTTGCCGATCTGCTTTTCGACAACATATTTACCGAGTTTCTTTTTTGTCTCTTTGGAGCTCAAATCAGTATAATACTCCATCACTATTTTCGGGGGATTGGCGAAAAAATACGATTGTGATATTGTCTTTTCCGCCGTTCCGATTTGCGCTGTCGACTAGTTGCGCTCCCATTCGCTCAAGAGATCGATTCTGATGGATGATTTCCGCAATGTATTGATCATCCACCATATCATATAGACCATCGCTGCAAAGCATATACAGCGCATTCGGAAGAAGCCGAATTTTAATCAGATCAGGTTTAAGCTGGTTTTTCCGTCCGATACAACGGGTTATAACGTGCCGGTTTGGATGAGTTCGCGCCTCTCCAGCAGAGATGAGTTTCCTATTCACCATTTCCTGAACGCGTGTATGATCTTTCGTGACAAGACTCAGATTCCCATCCTGGCATTGATACAGGCGAGAATCGCCCACGTGCGCTATATAAATAAATCCTGCATGTATAACAGCAGCGGTTAAAGTCGATCCCATCCCATGACATTCTTCATTTTCGATGGCGGAACGCAGCACCACCTCATTGGCTTGTTCCGTGGCATGCTTGACTGCCTGTGTAAATAAATCTTCTCCATTGGCAAATTCGAAAGGGATGGTTGCCTCATCATCAATTAAAAAGGGCATGATGCAGTTTTCAAATGTACTGACTGTCAACTGGCTGGCAATCTCGCCGCAGTTTGCGCCGCCCATACCGTCGGCAACCACAAAAAGACCTTCAGGATCACACAGATACGTATCCTCGTTCACGCGTCGTTTCAAACCTTTGTCGGATAGAGCATAGCAGTCAAGTGCAACATCCACCTTCATAGCCGCGTTCCTTCTTAAAAAAGGATAGCACATATTTCCTTGTTTTCAAAGGGAAATCATGTGCTATCCGCGAAAAGGTAGTTGGTTCTAGTAGGAATTCCAAACGATTTGATTGGTGTTCACCGGGGATTGCGTCTCAACAGCGACAATTTTTTTGTTCCTGCTGATGACGACAATATCCGCATTACCATTGCCGTTCATGTCCGCAATGACAGGCATCTCGACGATACTGCCGCTGACGGTGATCTGCTTGAGCAGATGACTATCTTTTCCATCAATCACAGTCAGATTTCCGTTGCGATCGCCAAAGATGACGTCATCGATACCATCATCGTTCAGGTCGCACAGAGCCGGCGCTGTTTTTCTGGATGATGTCACATCATAATCCCACAGACAGGCTTCTCCGTCCGATGCGCCGTCAATGGCATAGATATGCCCGCCGGCCGTCGAAAGAATCACATCAGGCGTCTTATCGCTGTTCAGATCCGATATAGCCGGAGGAGCCGGGACAAACGGATCCGTTGAGCGGGGGCGTGCAGTTTGAGGCAAAGTCCAGCGCCACAAGACAGAGCCCGCGCGGCCGTCCAGAACGATCGCTTCAACCGGTGTGATGACTGACACATCCGGAATTTTATCGCTGTTCATATCGGCTATAGCTGCGGTCGATGGAACATCTGTGCCGACAAAGGTCCAGATCGTCTGACCGTTTCGACCGTCGAGCACATGAACTCGGTAATCATTGCCGCCGATCACCACATCCGCGCAGCCGTCTCGGTTCATATCGGCCAGTCGCGGCGCGGTTTGCAGCGCAGCGTCGAGCGACACCGTCCACAGCGTATTGCCCTGGCGTCCGTCAAAACAGGTCACGGTTCCCCGTTTTGTACCTACGAATATGTCCGATGTGCCGTCATAGTTGACGTCTGCTGCAGCAGGAGTACCTGGTACACCACTGTCCAGAGCGCCTCGCCAGATCTCTTTCCTGGTGGAACCGTCTACTGCCCAAAGACCGAGCGTGGATGTCGCTATCACCACATCAAACTCGCCGTCTACCTTATTGATATCCGCAAGAAGTGGTGAGCACTGAAACGGGCCTCCTTCTAAATTGAGAGAAGAATTCCAGATGGAGCCGCCTTGACGCGCGTCCACAGCATGGACATAGCCGCCGGCATCGGCAATGACCAGATCCATATGTCCATCGCCGTTCACATCTCCGGGACTGGGTGAGAATGAGACGGACGCGGTTGTTGGCTGTTCCCACAATTTCTCAAGAATGACTTTATGAGGCGTTTGGGTCAAGAACTGCGGCAGGAGTCGAGACAATAGAAAAATTACTGCCGCAATACCCAATACAGCAAAAGTGCCCATTACGATGGGAAACATACGGGACTTTTTCACCACGCCCGTGGATTCAATTAGAAATTTGAATTGGCTCGATCCTATCTGAATCCGGTCGCCATTTTCCAGGCTTTTTTCGCTTACGCGCTGACCGTTCACGAAACTACCGTTCGCGCTGCCCAGATCGGTGAGTTTATAATGATGACCATCCAGCCAGATTTTACAGTGCTGTCTGGATATCCGCTTATCGTTGATGTTGATATCCGCATCCTCATCTCGGCCAAGAGTCGTCTCATTTTCATCGAGGAAGATTTCTCCCTCTAATGAATTGGCATGCATCACCACAAGTTTCGCAACCGATTCCTCATAAAATAGCGTGCGATCGTCATCTACCTCCGTTCCATCTTCAAGCACCGTACTATCATCAGCATCGAAAATAGTACGCTCGTCTTCTGGATTTCCGGAACTAAATTGGAGCAGAAAATGACCAATCTCAATGGAATCGCCTGTGTGAATTTCTTTTTCTTTGACAGGCTCGCCATTGACTTTTGTTCCACCCGTGCTGCCCGAATCCTGAATGAAGTAGTTATCCCCTTTCATCAGAATCTGCGCATGCACGCGTGAAACATTTTTTTCGTCAAGTACAATGTGATTTGTGGATTTTCGTCCGATGTGGACAGGAAAGTCTTCGAGGGTGTGTTCGAAAACTACCGAGTCATCTTTCTTCACCACAATAGTGGGAGCTGTACGCAGTATTCCCTTTCCTGCGTCAGATTCCTCAACAGGCTCAAAACTGTTTTGTGCTACCAGCGGATTATCCGCAAGGTCCTGTTCTTCCATCGTGGTGTCGAATTGATCTTGATTTCTCATGATCATCCTCCTCGTTGTTGGAGAGATTCAACACCATGCACTTTTTCTCCGTGATTTAATGGAGAAAAGTGCGCTATAAAAAGATACAAAATTTATACGTGGAAAACAAATAGTAGTT
>RQOI01000362.1 GCA_003854995.1 Candidatus Zhuqueibacterota bacterium | reverse complement strand
CCGGCTCCAGCAGACTCTCGCGATAATACTTGTTCGTCCAGATCTCAAAGCCGGTGTCCGTGATCATGTCCGCCGTCGCCGCCGCAGACCACGCCGCCTCGTCCATTTTTCCGTCTATGACGATGGCGCCCGGCGCTGCTTTCGGCACCTCGACGACTTTTCTTTCGAAACTTTGCGCGGAAAGAGTGCCGAAAACCAGAAGAAATGATGCCAGCAAAACGAGCAACTGTTTTCTTTTCATTTGTGCCTCCGAATAAAGGTTTCAATAAAGTGAGAAAGTTTCTGTACGATTTGGATCAATAATCACCTCCTCTCCGAACGATCCGCTCACCATCACGGGAGCGCAGGATTAAAAAAGTAATTCAAACTGAGGTAAAGTCCAATTGTGTGCGAATCGTAGATGCCGGCATAGTAGAGATTTTCCGCCGGCGTCACTGTCCGCGCCTGGCCGATAGAGTACGCCAGTGCGGCGTCCAGAGCAATAGTGTCCGTCCGGTGACCGATGCCGAGAGAGAAGCAGTGCTGATTCACGGTCGGGGAGAGCAGGTTCGCGCTGCCCGGCGCGACCGGCGTGCCGCGCAAAGCGTAGCCAAGCCGGTAGATGAGGCCTTTGGCCGGTTGATACTCCACTCCCAGGCCAAAATCGATGCAATTGCGCATGTCCGTCGTGATATTGTTCGCCTGCACGCCCGAGAGAGAATCGACTGCGCTCAGACGGGAATTCCAGAAATCTTCGGCGAATGTGACGGGCATGGTCTTTTGCGTGCCATTCCAGAACGAATAATTCAAATCGACATTGACATCAATCTCAGGACTGAGCTGGTAGACGACGCCTGCGGCAACCTGAAAGGGCATGGCGAGTTCGGAGGTGATATCGACCTGGGTTGCCGGAATCGAATCGAGCTCGGCGTAGATGTTTGATTTGGCAACGCCGGACAATTCCGCCCTGTAGCCGCTGCGCAGAGAGAGGCCGCCGCGCCAGCGCTCGCTGAGCTGGATCATGCCGCCGAGGTTGAGGCCATAAGACCAGCCGTCCAGTTCATATTCGAGCTGATATCCCGATAGCCCGACATCCTGGAACCACGCCGGATTGCTCACCGGCAAGCTCGTCTTTTGCGCAATATAATAGCTGTTGGCGGAGAGGCCGATCGCGACCACCCCGATTTGCAGAGCAACTGACGGCGCGATCGCGGTGATGCGAACGCGATGCGCCATATCAAAGCCGCTGGTGTAGATGGTGCTCGCTTTGGTCCTGTAGGTGGCAAAGGGCCAGTTTGCCCGATAATCGGCCGCATTGAAGGTGGACAGCGCAACCGTCATTTTTGGCGTCGCGCGCCAGTAAAAACCGCCGCTCACGCCATAGTCTTGGTCTTTGAATGATCGGTACAGAGCATCGTCTTGATTTTTATATTCCTGCTGACCAGTCAGATTGTTCACAGCGAGCTGAATTCCATTTTGTGGCAGACAGGCCAGAGACGATGGATTAATGCTCGTCGTCGTCAGCCCGTCCGCTCCGGCAACATACAGACCGCCGCGCGCCGCAGTTTGCGCGGCAAGGGAGTATCGGAAGCCGGCATCGCCGGCAAGGCAAATCGACGCGACGAGGCTGAGCGCGGCCAGAATAGTGATCAATTTCATCATGGACTCCATCTTGTTTCGTCATCCATCTCGACTAGAACGTCTCAAAAGTGATATAGGCATAGTAATTCGCCGCCCGGCTGTGAGTGATGCCGTCCCAGTCTTTATTCGCGATCCAAAAATAGTATTTTTGATTCCGCTGCAGGCCGGCAGCAGGGTAGGCATAAAAAGTCCGCGTGCCCGGAAAAGAGTCGCCGAACAGCAGAGGCGACGGAATGACATTGCTCTTGCCGTACACCATCCTGTCGTCGACCGCCTCTTCGGACCAGGCCTCCCAGACAATGGCCTGCGGATCGTAGACAGCGGCGTTCACCAGACCCACAGCCGCGACCAGGTCATCAAAGACGTCGGCCTGGCGTATCGTCCAGGTGATGACCGGGCTGTTGCTGGTATCAGTCTGGGCGAGCGTCAGCTCGGCCAGCCGTCCCATGGGACGCAAATTGCGAAAATTCACATAGACATCGAGCGGCAGGGTCTTTTGCGCGTGGCCGGAGGCGCTGGTATACACTGTATCCTCTTGCACCTGGACCGCTGCGGGCGGCAATTCGCTATTGACGAGTAATATCTTATCGCGCAGGCCCGCGACCTGCTCCCATATCTTCTGTTGCATCACCCAGAAGGTATAGGTATTGTCTTCCCGCAGCCTGGCCGCAGCGTGTCCGCCATAGTCTGCCGCGATATCTTGCGCTCCGGATGGCGTCTGGCCAAACGAGACCGGGTAGCGCAGCAGGTTGTTTTCCCGATAGACGAGCATGACCAACGATGAGTCGAGTATGGCGTTCGCGCCCCGGTTCACTCCTAGGACGCAGGCGAATCCGCCGACCCAGGTCACTTTGGGGGAATAGGAGCCCTCTTCGATTTTAATGCTGGACATGTCCGATGGCCCCGCATAGGGCGCCAGGAGATCGTCGTCTGAAGTGCAGGAAAAGTCCAGGCAACAGACAAGGATGATGCCGGCCAGGGCAATGAGTGGAAACAAATTTGATTTTTTCATCATGCTGACCTCGTTTAAAATGCATCTGCTGCTAATATCTTTGCAAGAGCTGACGCCATTGATTGTTTCGCACCTCGCCCTCCTTTGTCGAGTGCAGGAGGATGAAATGGCCATCGCCGCGCCGGTCGCCAAAGACGAATTCGAACGCTCTGTCCTGCTGATAATACCAGATCTCGAAAGGCAAAAGACCGCTCTCAGCATAGTTGCGGCCGATATTATCCGGCATGCCGTTTTGGATCAGGACGCGACCGCGGTCCGTCTCCCATCCCGCGGTTTTCCCCCAGGCAAAGTTGTCATTGGCATAGATGAAGCGTCGCTGTATGGCTTGCAGCAACTCATTCTCCAGCGTCTCCGGCGACGGATCTCGCTGCCGCCAGAAACGAGTTAAAAACTGCGCTTTTGCCGGTATGGTGAGGCTCTGGAAAAAATCATATTCCTCTTTGGTCGCCAGATACTTGATCTGCTGGCCGGCTTTGTGCGCCGCCTCTTCTGACAGCTGCCAATCGAGGCCAAAATAATCGAGCTGCAGCACTTCAAACGGCCGCGAGAGCGCCACCTGGTAGCTTGCATCGGCATTTGTCGCCAGAATGGACAGCAGATAGAGACCGGAGGGAATTCTGGCGACGTCGATGCCGTGCAGGACGGCAGAGCGCTCACCCGCTGTCTCGATCTTTTGCGGCGGCAATGATTTGACGATTTCCTCAGCGTCAGTGCAGATGGCATAGGTGATGGTCAGCTCTTCCGCTGCCGCCGGCAGGCCATAGAGCTCGTAGTAAAAATATAACTGCGGATTGAGCACGCCATAGCGCCGTGACGGATTTGGAATGATGGTGCGATTTCCTTTCGCGAACGGTCCCGCTGTTGCGCGGTCATAAAATCGGCTGATGAATTCGATATCGCTGCCGAATTTCTCCTTGCCGGCAAAATCCGGCACGGTCAGGTCGAACTGAATGTCGCCTTCCCTTTGACTGACGGAATCGCTGATGGTCACCCGCATGCGATAGTGGCCGGGGCGCAGCTGCTCCGCCCACTGATCGTAAATGGCCAGCCTGGCCATGTCTTCGGGCAGCGTCGACAGCTCCGCCTCTGTCTTCCACGAACGAGCGGACAACCGGCCGTCCAGGTCAGAGATTTCCGTCGTGACATTGACTGCGAAAATCTGTCCCGCACTCGCCTCCGCCGGTGCAAGCTGATCTGCGTAGAGCATCAGATAGAATTCGAGAAAGGTGTGCTCGGCATGTCCGAGATAGTGGGCGCGATCCAGATAGAATGTGAGCTGGCCGCTGCTGACGAGGGGGCGATCTGCAGGGCTGACTGCTGCGAGTGACAGTGACAGCATGGAAAATATGAGGGTGAAACCGTTCTTCATACGAATATGACCGATTTGGCTATTATTCTTTCAATCCACTCAGCGTAATGCCTTGAATGAAATATTTTTGCGCGAAAAAAAAGACGATCAATATGGGCAGCGTCGACGTCACAGAGCCGGCCATCAGCAGATCCCATTGCGTGACATAGCGATCGCGAAAGATGGCCAGTCCCAGCTGGACCGTCCGCATCTCTTCCGAGTTGACGACGATGAGCGGCCACAGAAAGTCATTGAAAAAATACATAAAGATGAAAATGGCCAGCGTTGCCAGCGCCGGTTTGGACAGCGGCAATATGATCCGCCAGAGGACGCCGAAGCGGCTGCAGCCGTCGATGTAGGCGGCATCTTCCAGCTCGCGTGGAATGGTGAGGAAGAACTGGCGCAACAGAAAAGTGCCAAAAGCGGACGCCAGTCCCGGTACGATCAGGGCCTGATAGGAATCGATCCAGCCAAACCAGTAGAGGATGATGAAGGTGGGGATCATTGTCACCTGTCCCGGGATCATCATCGTGCCGAGGAACAGCAGAAAGAGAGCGTCGCGGCCGCGGAATCGCAGGCGCGCGAAGGCGAACGCCGCCATCGAGCAGGTGACCAATTGACCCAGGGTGCAGGCGATGGCGATGATGAAAGTGTTGAGATAAAAGCGTCCGAAAGAGGCGGCCTGGAAGGCATTGACATAGTTTTCGAATCTGAATTCTTTCGGCCACCAGGTCGGGGGATAGGTCAAAATTTCGTTGATGCCTTTGAACGACGTCAGCACCATCCAGAGAAAAGGAGCGAGGGTCAGAAATGCGCCGGTGTAAATCACAACGTGCAAAAGCACTGATTTGGCAACTCTGTTTTTCACTCTTTTTTCCATATCGCTCACACGGTATAGTGTACTTTGGATCTCATATAACGAACCTGCAGCAGGGTCAACGCAAAGACGATGGCAAAAAGGATATAGGCCGTCGCCGATGCATATCCCATATTGAACAGCTTGAAGGCGTTTTCGTAAAGGTAATAGACCAGCACCTTGGTCGCGCCCAGAGGTCCGCCCTGGGTCAGCACGTAGACGATGTCAAAGACCTGGAAAGAGTTGATGACCGACATGATCATGATAAAAAAAGTGGTGGGACCGAGGAGCGGCAGAGTGATATGCCAGAATTTTGCGTGGCTCTTTGCGCCATCCATCTCTGCCGCCTCGTAGTATTGCTCCGGGATGCCCTGCAAGCCGGCGAGGTAGAGAACCATATTGAAACCGAGGGATTTCCACACTCCCATGATGATCAGAGCGATCATGGCGGCCGTCGGCTCATTCAGCCAGTTGATGGTGGGCAGGCCCACCAGACGGAACACGTGATTCAGCAGCCCGAAATTGGGATCAAAAACCCATCGCCAGATCACCGCCGCAGCCACAGAGGAGACGATCACCGGCGTGAAATAGGCGGTGCGCAGAAATTTTTTGCCGATTATTTTTTTATTCAATACCAGGGCGACGGCGAGAGCAACGGCCATGCTCAGCGGCACAGTCCCCAACGTGTAGACGAGCGTATTTTTGAGGACGCGCCAAAAATCGGGCGATTGCAGCATGTGGATGTAATTTGCCAAGCCGACAAAGTCGCGTTGCGAACTGAACATGTTCCAGTTGTGAAAGCTGAGATAAAAAGAGAACAGCACCGGCATGATGATGAACATTGAAAAGATGATCATTGTCGGTGACAGGAACAGCACAGCGCTGAACCCGTCTCTGGACGAGCGGTTAGTGGCTCTGAGCTTTTTAGATTTTTCTTTCACCTGTTCCACCCATGACGGGTTACGGATGCATTTTGCACCTGACCTGACTATTGACCGATTTGCAGCAGCTTGCTCGCCTTCTGCGCCGCCTCATTCAGCGCCGTCGCCGGATCGATCCGGCCAAGAGTCGCCCGCTCGAGCGCTTCGGCCAGCAGCAGAGTCGATTCCATCATGTAAAAGTCAAAGGGCCGCGGCGCCTGGCTGTATTCCATCTGCTCGACATAGGAGCGCAGATGCGGATGGTCCTGAAGATAGGCCTGATATTCCGGTATCTCGAGCGTCTTTTTTCGGATCGGGAGATAGGCCGATTTCATGGACCAGAACGCCTGGATCTCGGGCTGAATGATCCACTTGATGAACGCCCAGGCTTCATTCGGATGCTGCGATTGCTTGAATATGGCGAGATATTCGCCGCCGGTCACTGTGGCGCTTTTCACCGGACCGGCGGGCAGCGGCGCGACCGCCCAATCGATGTCTTTGAGCAATTCGGCAAAGCGGGGTAAATTCCACGGACCGTCGAACGCCATCGATATCCTGTTGGCGGCAAAAGAGATGTCATAGTCTGTGGTGAACGAACGCATGTCGAGGGCGTCGTAGAGGTTCTTCCACAGGGTTGTCGCCTGAATCGCCGCCGGACTGTTGAACAGCACCTCGGTCTGCTCCTCATTGATCATATAGCCGCCGGCCTGCCAGAGAAAGGGCATCCACTGCCAGACCATCCAGGCGTTCAGCGGTCCGGACGACGGATAGATGGGGACGAAAAGACCGATCTGCTCGAACCGGCCATCGCCATCCTTGTCAAAGGTCAGCTTCAAGGCAGTGTCGTGCAATTCCTGCCAGTTCTGCGGCGGCGACTCGGCATCGAGGCCGGCGGCGCGAAAATGGTCCTTGTTATAGATCAGGCCGAGATTCGTCGCCTCCATCGGCATGCTATAGAGCGTCTTTCGCCAGGACGCCAGCTGAATCAGGGAGGGATAGATATCGGCCAGCTCTGCCGCTGGAATGCCGTTTTCGCCCTTGATGAAGTGGTCCAGATCATAGATCGCATCGGCGCCGACCAGGTTGCCCAGATAGTCGGCGTGGATCCAGGAGATATCCGGCGCTGTTTTGCTCTGCACCGCGGTGATCAGTTTCTGGATGAGCGCGTCGCCGGTCGGGATATATTGCGCCTTGATTTTGATCTGCGGATGTTCGGCTTCAAAACGGTCGAGCAGCTCTTCCAGCGCCGGCATGGTCGACGCCACGAAACTGTGCCAGAATTTAATGGTGACCGTATCGCCGGCCGACTCTTTTTCGCCGCAGCGGCAAAAGAGCAGAAAAGCGCCCAACGTGATGTATGACAGTTTTTTCATCTTTGCTCCCCGATCATTTTTTGACCTGCGCAACGGCGCCTCAGCGACCGTCGCCCAGCCGTCGCACGGAATTCCTGACGATCAGCTGCGGTTTCAGCACTATTTTCTGTGCGCTGACGCGATGCGTGATGATGGCGTCAATCAGCATCTTGACCGCGATCTCGCCCATGATCATTTTCGGCTGCGACACCGTTGTCAGAGGCGACGACAGATAGGGCGCGAAATCGATGTCATCAAAGGCCACGAGAGACATATCATCGGGTATAGCGAGGTTCTCTTCATCGATGGCTTTGAGCGCACCGAGCGTTATCAGATCGCTGGTCGTGAACAGAGCGGTCGGACGATTTCGCACGTGCAGGAGAATTTTCGTCTCGATATAGCCGTTTTCCGCGCGAAAATCACTGCCGACGATCAGATCCGCATCGATCTCTATATTCTTCTGCAGCAAGGCGTCTTTATATCCGCGCAGTCGGTTCGAGCTGGTGCTCGTGCCGGGCAGACCCTGAATGATGGCAATTCTTCTATGTCCCCTCTCGATGATATGCGAAACCGCATCAAAGGCGCCCTGATAGTCATCGACGAGCACAGAGATCGACTCGATCTCCTCGAAGCAGCGATCGAGCAAGACGAGGGGAAAATTCCGCTCAATCAGCGGTGCAAGATGTTTCGATTCCTGGCCAACCGGCATCAAGATCAGACCATCGATGCCCTTGCTCATCAACAGATCGATGTGTTCGATTTCCAGATCGAGATTTTCATCCGTATCGCAGACGATCAGGCTATAGCCTTTTTGATGCGCCAGATTCTGAATTCGTTTCGTGATATGGGCGAAAAAGGGATTGGAGATATCGGGAATGACCAGGCCGATCAGGAGGGTCTTTTTGAGCCTGAGTCCGCGCGCGAGCTGATTGGGCGAATAGTGCAACTCTTTGGCGACCTGCATGATCTTCGCCTCAGTATCCTTGCTGATGCGATAGCGAAGCGCTTTGCCGTTCACCACCCGCGAGACCGTCGACAGCGAGACGCCGGCCTGATGGGCAATGTCTTTAATCGTGGCGGGCATGCTGGATGCTCCTCCCTTCCTGTTCTTTGCAGAAATCGGGACGTGCCAGATCTGTTCGCACGCAGGAGCGAAAATATTCTGCTCAATCGTTTGTTCATATTATTAAATATATCCCAGTTTGTCAAGACTTTTTTTATCCTTGCATCATCATCTAGGTGACGCGAGGCAATATCGCACGGATTATGAATTCGTTTATATCATTATATTACATTGTTTTATATGCTTTTTAATAGCATGTCCAGCGGCCAGATGACCTGCCGTGCAGCCAGGACTGTCAAGTGCGCTTTCAGCTTGATGATAGAATAAACGATTGCGCACTCTGGCCTTGTGTTCATAACATCATCAACTGACGTTTTACGCGATTTCATCGGTGTTATTTGCTAAAGAGCTGAAAATACATTAAATTCCTTTGCACAGCAGAGCAAACGAGGACCTTGCCTGCCCCAGATCAGCAGCAAACCGCTACGGCCGGCAGAATCGAGGCGCCGAGCTATTTCTTCATCAAAGGAGAATTGCAGATGAACAAGTTTCTGTCATGGATAAGCAGCTTGCTGCTCATCTTTAGCTGCGATAAAAATATCAGCATTTCCGAGAGCGCCGACGCACGCGCACGCCTCTCCATCACCCAGATCGCTGACAGCTTTGGCAATTTTGATCAGGAGATCTCAGCCGATGAGAAAGAGCTCGTAGAAAGCTATTTCTCCCAAAATGCTCAAGCCTGGCTGTTGACCGTTCATCTTGACAATGTGACATCAGCGCACGCGGACACGATCTCTAAACAGTTCCGCGCTATGAGCCAACCGTATGCGAGCGCATCGGCTCTACGACAGGCTTTTAAAGATCGAGCCATCCGGACGCCGTTCGTCGGGATTTGCAAAATCATCCAAGATCAGGACTATTATATAACAGAGCTCTACAGTTGTCCCGGCCCGGCCATTTACGCGGGTGAATGGAAAAAAATTATCATCCGCAAATGACAGTGCAAGAACCAGTTTTTTATCGCAGCACAATCGGAGAAAGGTGTGAAAATGCAAAGCGTGAAGAGCAGATTTTTCAATTTCATGATGAGGCCAGGGACGCGGGCGTCGATGTAACGTTCAGGGCCGGCGTCGGCATGCTGCATTGTTATCCGCTGCTGGCGCCGATGTTCAAAGAAGCGAGCGAGGCGAAGGTCAGTCACAGGCGGCAAAAGCATCAAGAACCTGATAAAAAAGCATACAGCCCTCTATAAGATCGCCCGGAATATCCATTCTGGGCGGGTAATTTGGGACATCTGTCCCAATCGGACGTATGTCCGAATCCATTTCCCGTCCGGTACATCCCGTAAGGGGCACATCCCGTAAGGGGCACATCCCGTAAGGGACACATCCCGTAAGGGACACATCCCGTAAGGGACACATCCCGTAAGGGACATGAATATGCCGAACGATCTGAATCTAAAGATAGATGTATATTGTGCTGTTTTGCGCTAGATAGTTCTGATAACCCGTAACGACCTTTTACGGGATTTGCCATTTTACTGTATTACATGAGCAAATTTTATTTTATATTGTCACATCGGAACCTCACGGTGATTTTAAATTCACGGGCAGCGCTGTGGAGCTCGAGCGCAAAGCGGCTGTGCCAGGCCGGCCCATAATGCCCCGCCGTGTGCGACATGCCGGCTGGATTGCCGATGGATATCATCTAGAAAAAGAGTTGCGCGAAGGAGGTGATCTCAGGGAAGGGAATCGTTTACTCACAGCTGTTTGGCCTTATCACACCCAAAAAAACAGGAGAGCAACCATGCGACAGATTTTTATCGTCTTTGCAATCAGTTTCTTCCTGCTCGGAGGAGCGAGCGCCACTCCGGTCGATGATCTGGTCGAGGTGCCGAAGGTCTTGATACCGCCGGTCATCGATGGCCAGATGGATGACGTCTGGAAAAATGTCACCGAGATTCACATGGAAGGCTGGGAGACTGCGCCGTCGGATGACTGGTACGACCTCTATTCCACCTGGCGCATGATGTGGGATGAAGAGAACATTTACCTCTTCTACCGCTGTCAGGATGAGTATATCGAGGGCGAGCACACCAATCCATGGGAACGGGACAGTTTTGAATTCTATTTTGACGCGGACAATTCCAAAAATCAGGACGGCACCGGCTATGACGGCGTCGACGATATACAGCTGCGCGTCGCTGTATGGTATGAAACAGTGGACGAAATAGACGCCTGGTTCAACAACACCGCTGACTGGGGATTCATCCGCGATGACATCGAATTCAAAGCGATCGAGACCGATCTTGGCTGGCAGGCCGAAGTCAAGATGCCGATGTATAATGTTCAGCTGGGACCCGAACCCGGTTGGGAATTCGGTTTTGAGGTGCAAAGCAATGACAATGACAGCGACCATCGCGAGACCATCGGCCATTGGATGCACGGCGGCGACACGCACGCCTCGCCACAATTATGGGGCACCTGCGTGCTGTCAAACCTGGTCGTAGCCGAGCAATTGCCCGTCCTGGCCGTCGATTTCACGCCGGTCATCGATGGCGTCCTCGATGCCGGCTGGCAAAAAATGCCCGTGTACACGAGCAACTCGTTTGCCTATGATGTGAGCGCAGCCGAATGGTGGGATCCGCGTCCCTATATCAACTACTGGAGCGATCACTATTTCACTTTCCAAATCGGCTGGGATGCTGAAAAACTCTATATCTTTCTCGACAAATTTGATGATGCCATCGTCGATGAGCATGCCAATGCCTGGGAACAGGATGGCGTCGAGCTGTTCGTCGATGGCGACCACAGTCAGGGCGCTGCCTATGACGGCGCCAATGATGTGCAGATTCGCTTCAACCACTGGTACGCGACCACGGATGACATCACACTCGGCTATGGCACCGGCGCAGACTGGGGATTCCCGAAAGGGAATGTCGAATTTGCCGTTGGCCAGGCAGATTCCGGATTCACCATTGAAATCGCCATGCCGTTGAGCGATCTGGCCATCCCGATCAAACAAGGCGTTCTGTTTGGTTTCGAGATTCAATCCAATGACAATGATGGCAGCGCCCGCGATGCCGAACGCAAATGGTGGTCGGAGAATAACCACTCCTGGGATACGCCCAACCTGTGGGGAACCTGCATGCTGCAGGGCTCCCCGGCAGCGGT
>RQOI01000361.1 GCA_003854995.1 Candidatus Zhuqueibacterota bacterium | reverse complement strand
GCGACGGTCACAGAGGCGCATACCGGCGACCTGGCGCAGGAGATGTTCCGGATTTCCGGCATCTATCACTTCAACAGTCGCGATATGGATGGCGGCATGGCGTTCATCCACCTGGACAAGGCGCAGCGAATGTTTGGCATTCAGGAAGGCGTCCATGAAATCGCCCTTCAGTTCATCGATTCTGCGCATGGCGGCGATGAGTCCCTGCCTTTCTGGCAGAAATACTCGCAGAATGGCAACGAGGCGTTGGGATGGACGCGGATATTGCCGGAGCTGCAGGCCGCGATCGACATGACGGATTTCAGCACCCTGCTCATCGGCGTCATTCTCTTTGGCGTTGTGGCGCTGGGGATCATCAATACGCTGTTCATGTCGCTTTACGAGCGCATGTTCGAATTTGGCGTGCTGCGGGCGGTCGGCACCCGGCCGTTCGGGGTGGCAAAACTGATTCTCTGCGAAGCGGGCGCCCTGGCGGTGTTGAGCATCATTCTGGGAACGATCATCGGCTATATCATCACCGCCCTCGTCAGGAGAACGGGCATCGATTACAGCGGCATTGAATTCGCCGGCGTGACCTTTCGTCATTTGATTTATCCGGTGATGCAAATCCGGCAATTCATCGTCTATCCCTGCTGGGCGTTTCTGTTGATCCTCCTGGTGGGCATTTATCCGGCGATCTATGCGGCCAGACTGTCGCCGGCGCAGGCCATTCGCAAATCACTCTAGGCACGCAAACACATTCGGGACAGAGGGATGGAAAAAGACGACAGAACAATCATTGAGACAAAGGCGCTGACAAAAATTTATTCTGAAAATGGCGTGCCGGTCAATGCGTTGACAGATGTCAATTTGACCCTGCGAGCCGGTGAATTCACTGCCATTGTCGGCCCGTCCGGTTCGGGCAAAACCACGCTGCTCAACATCATCTCGGGTCTGGATGCGCCGACCTCGGGTCAAGTGTGGCTGAGCGGCGAGCTGCTCTCGGAGATGAGCGGACGGCGACTTTCAGATTTCAGACGGGATCATATCGGCTTTATTTTCCAGGCCTACAATCTGATCCCGGTGCTGAGCGTGGAAGAGAATATCGACTATATCATGCTTTTGCAAAAAGTGCCCAAGAGCGAGCGCCATTGTCGCGTGGTGGATATCTTGAAGCAGGTTGGCTTGGAGGGCTTTGAACAGCGCCGGCCGCCCAAGTTGTCCGGCGGCCAGCAGCAGCGCGTAGCGGTCGCGCGCGCCATGGTCTCCCGGCCGTCGCTGATTTTGGCCGATGAACCGACGGCCAACCTCGATTCCAGGACGGGCGCCGGCCTGCTGGACATGATGCGCGAGCTCAACGAACGGACCGGCATGACGTTCATTTTTTCCACCCATGACGAGCTGGTCATTCGCAAGGCGCGGCGACTCGTCACCCTGCAGGACGGCGCTGTTGTGCAAGATGAGATTCGGTCATAAAAACTGTTTCACGGAAAAAGCTGTTGTTGCACATTGGCAAATGAAATCGCTGCTGAAAATATTATGCCTCATCCCCCTGTTCTGCTCGCTCGCCGCCATGGGGGCGAGTCCGGTCGGCCTCAGCGGCTATTACAAGAATTTTACCGTGGCCATTGTGCCGCCGGGTGTACAGGACGCGCCATCGCTCTATTCCAGCGAGTCACCACTGGGCCTGGTGAACAACCGGCTGCGCCTGAACCTGTCCGCCAGATTGCATCAGCGCTTTTCATTCACCGCCGCCTATGACCTGTCGCCGCGGATTCAGGATCCATCGCTTTTCCAGGGGCAGATCTTTATCACCGGGCTCGATCCCTTTCATTATCGCGTCGCTGATTTGCCCAGCCGGCTCTACCCGGCGGAACAAAAAGACGTCAGATCGTTCGTCCTGTTGCAGAATCTGGATCGAGCCTTTTTCACTTTCAAGACCGGCTGGGCCGATCTCGACATCGGTCGCCAGGCCATTGCCTGGGGCAGCGCCCGCGTCATCAATCCCACTGATATCATCGCGCCGTTCAGCTTTGAGGAACTGGATATCGAGGACCGCATCGGCGTGGACGCCGTGCGACTGCGCGTGCCCTTGGGATTCATGGCTGAGCTCGATGGCGGCGTCGTTTTTGGTCAAGATTTCAGCTGGCCGGAGAGCGCCTGCTATCTGCGCGGCAAATTTTATTTCGCCGGCACGGATGTCAGTTTGTTGCTCATCGATTTTCAGCAAAATCTGCTCGTCGGTCTGGATCTGGCGCGCTCGATCGGCGGCGCCGGGGTCTGGTGCGAAGCCGCCGGTGTCATCGCTGATGGTTCGCAACGCCCCCATATCGAGCAGGCGACCAATTATGTTCGC
>RQOI01000360.1 GCA_003854995.1 Candidatus Zhuqueibacterota bacterium | reverse complement strand
TTGCTGCCGGCGAGCGTCATCGCCGGATTCTTGTACGACAAGATCAATTCGCGCGTCCCCTTCTATTTCGGCGGCACAACCGCAACGCTGGCCGCCATCCTCCTGACGCTCTCAACCTTTCACCAACAGCAGGTGCGACATGTGGTTCACTCTACCAACAGATAAAGTGGTTGACAAGCTCGATGTCGATCCGGGGGCAGGCCTGACAGAGGAAGAGGCCGTCGCCCGGCTGGCCACGTACGGAGCGAACAAGCTGCGGGGGAAAAAGAAAAAGACTGTCCTGCAGTTGTTCATTGCCCAGCTCCAGGATGCGCTCATTTACGTCCTGTTCGGCGCCGTCGTCATCACGCTCGTCATGGGTGAATACATCGATGCCATCATCATCCTGCTGGTCATCATCATCAACGCTGTCCTCGGCGTCGCCCAGGAGGTGAAGGCTGGGAAAGCGATCGAAGCGTTGCAGAAAATGGCAGCGCCCGGAGCGCTGGTCAAAAGGGCCGGCGTGGTGAAAGAGATCCCTGCGGAACAGGTTGTGCCGGGCGATCTCCTCATCCTGGAGGCGGGACGGTTCGTCGCCGCCGACCTCCGCCTGCTCGAATCGGCAAATCTGCAGATTGATGAATCCGCTCTGACGGGCGAGTCTGTGCCGGCGGAGAAAGATGCGCTCCTTGTTCTGGACAATCCCAATACATCTCTAGGTGACCGGGCGAATTCGGCATTCATGTCGACGCTGGTCACCTACGGCAGAGGGATCGGCGTTGCCGTCGAGACCGGCATGCGGACCGAAGTGGGGAAAATAGCCGATGTCATTGATCGCCATGAAGAAGAGCCGACACCTCTCGAGCTGAGGCTCGATGAACTTGGCAAAATGCTCGGCAAATTGGCGGTGGGAGTCTGTGTTTTGATTTTCATCGTCGCTTTGCTTCAGGGCAGAGATCTGGCGGAAATGTTCCTGACTGCGGTCTCCCTGGCCGTTGCATCCATTCCGGAAGGGCTGGCAGCCATTGTCGCGGTCGTCCTCGCCATTGGCGTCACCAGCATGGCGAAAAAAAACGCCATCATCAAGAGATTGCCGGCCGTCGAAGCCCTTGGCTCGGTCAACATCGTCTGTTCCGACAAGACCGGCACGCTGACGCAGAACAAAATGACCGTGACAAAATACTTTAATTTGAGTCAGGGCGAAGTGACGGTCGAGCGGCAAAACGGCCATGCTGCAGCAGAGGATGCAAAAATGCTGGCCAAGGCGATGGTGCTCTGCTCGGATGCAACCTTTGAGCGCGGCGAGGGGACGGGCGACCCGACGGAAATCGCCCTGCTGGCCTTTGCGGATGAACTGGGCATTGACCGCAAAAACTTGAACGATACGACAAAGCGCGTCGGCGAATTGTCCTTTGAATCAAAACGGAAATTAATGTCCACCCTCGTGCAGGAAAACGGTAGGCTGACCGTCTATACAAAAGGGGCGTTCGATAACCTGTTAAAGATATGCACGCATGTGCTGGAGCATGGCCACGTCGTTCCTTTCAGCGATGCGCACAAGAGAAAATACGCGGACGCAGCTGAAAACATATCCGATCAGGCGCTGCGCACCCTGGCGGCCGCCCATAGACCTGTCGATTCCCGCATCGACCCGGCCGTGATGGAAAAGGATCTGATCTTTTTGGGAATCGTGGGCATGATCGATCCGCCGCGGGAGGAGGCCAGGCGCGCCATCGAAAAAGCAAAGAGGGCGGGAATCACCACCCTCATGATCACTGGCGATCACAAAAATACGGCCTATGCCATTGCCACTGACCTGGGCATTGCGAATAAGCAGGCCCAGGCCATCACCGGCGAGAACATCGACAGCTATTCAGATGCGGAATTCGCGAGCAAGATCGCCGACTTGCGGGTTTTTGCACGCGTCTCGCCGCAGCACAAGGTCGAGATCGTGCGCGCGCTCAAGTCCAATGGCAACATCGTATCCATGACCGGCGACGGCGTCAACGACGCGCCGTCC
>RQOI01000359.1 GCA_003854995.1 Candidatus Zhuqueibacterota bacterium | reverse complement strand
GCGTCACCAAGAAAAACTCTTTTATTTTTGGAGTCTTTGTATCTGTGCGTTTGAAAAAGCTTATTCAGCTGCAATGATAAAAATTTAATTTGCTTTAAAAAAAGCCGCCAAGGATCCAGGTTTGTGTTTTTCTTCGTGCGCCTTTGCGTTTTTGTGATTTTGTGTTAATTTTTTTCCGACTTGCCAGAGACTGACGTTTTACCGTCGAGCTCTCAAATTCCTTGATTTTCTCTCTCGTCTCTTTTATATTTAATCGCGTAATTTTCATTATCTTTTGGGCAGTGTCATGGACCAACAGCTCTATTCGATCATCGCAGAAGAATTGGGTCTGCGATGGAATCAGGTCAAGAATACGGTCGAGCTTCTCGATGCTGATAATACCGTGCCGTTCATCGCCCGGTATCGGAAAGAGGTCACCGGCAGTCTTGACGAGGACAGCATTCGCGCCATATGGGAGCGAATTCGTTATTTACGCCATATGGAAGAACGGAAGCAGGTTGTGCTCAAGAGCATTGATGCACAGGGCAAGCTCACTCCCGAACTCGAAGAAAAGATAAAGAACGCCGTCCGGCTGCAGGATGTGGAAGATCTCTACCTGCCCTACAAGCCCAAGCGCCGCACGCGCGCCGCGATCGCCAGAGAGAGAGGATTGCAGCCGCTGGCCGACTTGATCCTCGGGCAAGAGATCCTCGAGGGATCGATCGAAGAGTATGCGACGCCGTTCATCAACGAGGAACAGCAGATCCATTCGCTCGAGGACGCACTCGCCGGCGCGCGCGATATCGTCGCTGAAGCGATCTCTGATGACGCGGATATTCGAAAATTGATTCGGCAGGCGACGCAGCACAAGGGGGTGCTCGTCTCGCAGGCGCGCGATCACGACGATGTCGGCGACTTTGAAATCTATAAAGAGTTTTCCGAAACACTGAAATCCATACCGGCCTATCGGATACTGGCCATCAATCGCGGTGAGCGGGAGGACTATCTCCGCGTGCGCGTAGACGTACCGGAAACCGATATGGTGCGGTCGATCGAAAAGGTCTGCATCACCAATCGCAAGAGCATTTTCACCGAGCAGCTTGAAATGTCGATAGCGGACGCCTACCGCCGTCTCATCGCCCCGGCCATCGAACGGGAGCTGCGCAACGCGCTCACGGCGCGCGCCGATGAGCACGCCATT
This sequence comes from Candidatus Zhuqueibacterota bacterium, assembly GCA_003854995.1. Classification (GTDB taxonomy): domain Bacteria; phylum Zhuqueibacterota; class Zhuqueibacteria; order Residuimicrobiales; family Krinioviventaceae; genus Kriniovivens. The sequence goes on along the minus strand of RQOI01000359.1, from coordinate 4,959 downwards.
GCTGTTTTCGCCAGGAATTTGCGCGCCTTGCTGCTGACGCCGCCGTTGAAGGATAAAAAGATTCTGGGCATTGATCCCGGGTATCGCACCGGCTGCAAAGTGGCGGTCATTGATGCGACCGGCAAATATCTGCAGGGGACGACGATCTATCCGCACCCGCCGCAAAGACGCTGGGAAGACGCGAAGAAGCTCCTGCAGGATTACATCGACCAGTACGACGTCGATGTGGTCGCCATCGGCAACGGCACGGCCAGTCGTGAGACCGAGCAACTGGTCGCTCAATCGATCGGCGACCTGGACAGAAAAGTCTATTACGCCATGGTCAATGAAGCCGGCGCTTCCGTCTACTCTGCCTCGGCTGTGGCGCAAAAAGAGTTCCCCGATCTGGACGCTTCCATGCGCGGCAACATCTCGATTGCGCGCCGGCTGCTCGATCCTCTCTCGGAGCTGGTCAAGATAGATCCCAAATCGATCGGCGTCGGCCTCTATCAGCACGATGTCGATCAGGCCGATCTGGCGGCAGCCCTGGACGCGGTTGTCGAATCAGCGGTGAATCAGGTCGGCGTGGATGTGAACACTGCCTCTGCCTCGCTGCTCAAATATGTCGCCGGCGTGAATTCCCGGCTGGCTGAGAATATTGTAAAGTTCAGAGAAGAACGTGGGATTTTCACGAGCCGCGAAGCGCTCATGCAGGTGAAGGGCCTCGGCGACAACGCCTTTGTCCAGGCAGCGGGATTTCTGCGCATTCGTGAGAGCGATCTCTTTTTTGACTCGACCGCAGTACACCCCGAATCATACGAGGCTGCGCTCGCTCTGTTGCAGAATCTTGACCTCACGATCGATGAGGTGCGGTCGCACGGCGCCCGGGTGCGCTCCAGAGTGGTACAGGATGGCCGAACGCTGGATGAATTGGCGCAGCTGTGCGGCTGCGGCAAAGAGACGCTGGCCGACATCATCGACAGTCTCGAGAAACCAAACCGGGATCCACGCGACGACATGCCGCACGTCGATTTGCGGGGCGATGTGCTGAGCATCGACGATCTGGCCGAAGGGATGATCCTCAAAGGCACGGTCCGCAATGTCGTCGATTTCGGCGCCTTTGTCGATATCGGCGTCAAGCAGGATGGACTGGTGCATCTCAGCAAAATGGCCAAGCGCTTTGTCAAGAATCCGCTGGATGTCCTCTCTGTTGGCGACATCGTGCAGGTCAAGGTTCTGTCCATTGACAAGGAGCGCGGACGCATCGGCCTCAGCATGGTCTTTGAGAACGAAAAGTGAGAGAACCAGCAGACAAGCTGAATTGATGTGAAACTGACCGTCGTACAGCCCGCCTATTTCCCTACGATCCGAACATTGAGCAGAATCTCATCCGCCGATGTCGTCGTATGGGGCGAGACCTTTGTCTACAAGAGGAATGCCACGATCCATCGGGCTCGAATCAAGACGGCCGCCGGCGCGCACTGGTTGACCATTCCGGTTTTGACAAAAGGCAGGAGAGGTCAACTCATCCGTGACGTTGAGATCGATCCGACGCATCACTGGCAGCGTTCGCATATAAAATCATTGCGCGTCAATTATCGCAACACGCCCTATTATTTTTTTCTTGCTGAAGAAATCGCCGGCCTGCTGCGGCAAAAATGGCGCAGCCTCAACGACGTGGCCTTGGAGTCGACGAAATTTTTATGCGCAAAGATGGGCTTGCCATGCCGCTTCGTCAAGAGCGGCGACTTGCCCGTCGTGCAAGATCGATCCGAACGCGTGCGCCAATGGCTTCGCAGCTGCGGTTGCGAGACGTATGTGATCGAAAAGGATGATGAAAAGTACATTGATCCACGAGTGATTGAAAAGGATGGCGGCCGAATGCTCTCGCTCGATTTTACCCATCTGAATTATCATCAATCTTTCGGCGCTTTTGTGGCTGATCTCTCTGCGCTCGATCTGTTATTCAATGAAGGTGAAATGAGCGAGTCGATTGTCCGCACAAGCCATCAGCTGAGGTGAATAGTATGAAAAAAATTGACAAGGTTCTGAATCGTATCGACGGCTACCGTGAGACGGTCATCCACTGGCAGAAAAATCTGGTGTCGATCAGAGCGCTTGCTCCTGAGAGCGGCGGCGATGGCGAGATCGACAAGGCCAAATACGTTCGCACGATTCTGGAGGAAATCGGTTTTGACGAGATCAAACAGATTGACGCTCCGGACGAGCGAGTGTCGGGCGGAGTTCGTCCCAACCTGCTGGCCAAGATGGCCGGCGAAAATCACGCCAGAACGATTTGGGTGCTCTCGCACCTGGATGTCGTGCCGGCGGGAGATCTGCAGCTCTGGCAGAGCGATCCGTTCGAGCTGGTCGTCGAGGGCGACAAGCTGATCGGCCGCGGCACAGAAGACAACCATCAGGGCATCGTATGCAGCCTGCTCGCAGCCAAAGCGTTGCGGGAAGAACAGATCATCCCCCGCTACGACATCGCATTCGCCATTGTCGCCGACGAAGAGACCGGCAGCAAATATGGATTGGAATATTTGCTGCGGAACGCTCGCCATGAGTTTGGCGACGATGATTTTTTCATCGTTCCTGACGCCGGCGACGCCGAAGGACGAACGATCGAGATCTCGGAAAAGAGCATCTTGTGGATAAAATTCAGAATCGCGGGCCAGCAGTGTCACGCCTCGACGCCGCAGCTGGGCATCAATGCGCATCGGGCGGCCGCTTTTCTGGCCGTAGAGCTGGACAAGCTCTACGAGCTCTTCCCGCTGCGCGACGAGATGTATGACCCACCCTATAGCACATTTGAACCGACGAAAAAAGAGGCCAATGTGCCGAACATCAACACGATTCCCGGCGATGATGTCTTTTATCTTGATTGTCGTATCTTGCCGGATTATCTGGTGGAGGAGGTCGAGGACGCTGTCCGACGGATCGTCGATTCGGTGGAAATAAAGTTTCGTGTGAGCATTGATCTCTCTTTCCCGCAAAGGGTCAAGGCCGCTCCGCCGACATTGGCTGATGCCCCGGTTGTCGAGGCGTTGGCCGCGGCGGTCAAAGCGGTGAAAGGCATTGATCCGCACATCATTGGCATTGGCGGCGGCACGGTCGCAGCGCATTTTCGCCAGGTCGATTTGCCGGCTGTGGTGTGGGGCACTATTGCCGATACCTGCCATCAGCCGAATGAGTACGCTCTCATCTCGAATACGTTGGCGGATGCCAAAGTGCTGGCTGCTCTTTTTTTATGATAAATGACTTGAGCATCAAATTTTATTTTTATAAATTAGACCTATTGATGAGCAGTGCCATCGAGGTTGGGCTGGCGGGTGCGCGTCCAAAATGACAGAGTTATTTACCTTATTTTGATTTTCTTTTAACAGAAAATTCAATATATTGTGGATGGGATTGGGTGAACGGGCAGGAATCGAATGACCACATTAACCGCAAGTCTCATTAAACCGTGGAGGACCCAATGAGAAACAGCTCTATCAAAGCGCTTTTCGTGATTCTTCTTCTGTCACTGTCGCTGTCGCTCTTTGCTGCCGGCGGCAATGTCACGGGCAAGATTACGGAAGCTGGTACAAATGATGTATTGCCTGGCGCAAACGTCACGGTGCAGGGCACCCGTATTGGCGCCGCTTCCGGCACAAACGGCATTTATACCATCAGCAACCTGCCTGCCGGAACGCACACACTTGTCGTCACATTTATGGGCTACAAACCGCAGACAAAAGAGGTCACGGTGCAAGCGGGGGCTCGGACCACGGTGGACTTTGTCCTCGAGTCCGAAGTTTTGACCGGTCAGGAGATCTCCATCCTCGCCGACCGCGCGCAGGAGCGCAAGACGCCGGTCGCGTTCAGCAATGTGCAAAAGGTAGAGATGGAAGCTCGCCTTGGTTCGCGCGATATTCCGCTGGTCCTGAACGTCACGCCAAGCGTCTATTCCACGCCGCAAGGTGGCGGCGCCGGCGATGCGCGCGTCAATGTGCGCGGTTTCAATCAGCAGAACGTCGCCATCATGGTCAATGGCGTGCCGGTGAATGATATGGAAAATGGCTGGGTCTACTGGTCGAACTGGGATGGACTCGGCGACGCGACATCCTCCATTCAGATGCAGCGCGGTCTCAGCTCGGTGAACCTGGCGACGCCTTCAATCGGTGGTACCATGAATATCATCACTGACCCGGCAGCCCTGTCGGCCGGCAGCAGCCTGAAACAGGAATTCGGCAACGACGGCTTTTTGAAAACAACGTTTTCAGTAGCCAGTGGCATTATCAATGACAAATATTCTTTCTCTGGCAGTTTGGTCCGCAAGACCGGCGATGGTCTGGTGGAGGGCACCTGGACCGATGCCTGGGCCTACTATATAGGCCTCGGCTATCAGATCAACAACAAAAACCGTCTGGAATTCTACGCCCTTGGCGCACCGCAACGGCATGGTCAGGCTTCTTATATGCAGAATATCGGCACTTATAGCCATGACTTTGCGGCAGAAATTTCCGATTACAGTCCGGCCGCATTGGAAGCTTTCCCGGAGGCTGCTTCCGGCAGAAAATACAATCAGACATTCAACGAAATCAAAGGCGTATATGCCAGCGAAGGACAAGAGGCCTGGAACGGCGGTATCCATCGTCGCTACAGTCGCGATTTCCTCAACGAGCGAGAAAACTATTTCCACAAACCATTGGTCAATCTGAACTGGTACTCCCAGCTCTCCTCTAAAGTCAATCTCTTCTCCACCCTGTACTGGTCCGGCGGCACCGGCGGCGGCAGCGGCACCCTGGGCAGCCTGAAATGGGATTACACGCTGCCGAATTCTCGCCGCATCGATTGGGATGCCACGTTTGCAGCAAACAAGGAGAATGCCACCGGCGCCAGAGGCATCCTGCGCAACAGCGTCAACAACCAGTGGACCGTCGGCGCGATTGCCAAAGTGAATTACAAACCGGTGCGCGGCCTGGATCTCAACGCCGG
>RQOI01000358.1 GCA_003854995.1 Candidatus Zhuqueibacterota bacterium | reverse complement strand
TCGGGCCTCGTCATTGTAACTGATGAAAAGATGTAAATGTAGGCAATTTGTAAGAGGTCAGTTTCTGGAAAAGACACAAAAGATCAACTTGGTGAGACCTTTGGCCACAACCAAAAATATCCAAACCACCGAGGGCGCCGAGACCGCCGAGAAAATAAACGAAACAAAACTTAAAAAAAGCTTATCACGTTCACACCAGGCACCATTGTGGAAGAAAAGAACTTTTGTTTTTCCTCTGTGGAACTCGGCGTTCTTGGTGGTTATATTATTTATCTTCTATATTACGCTTTTGTCAACGTGGCTGCCCGTACCTGACCTTTTACGGCAATTTCACTTGAATCGGAGTGTGATCCTGTCCTTTCAAAAAATATGGAATCTACGTTCAACTTTCCAGCTCCAGGAACAGTTCATCAACCGAGGCCACTTTATGGATTTCTTCACCATTCTCTGATTTTATAAGTGTGTCGGCAGTCAGATCGTTCGGTATGCTGATTTTGAAAGGAATGCCCCGCCGTAGAGAAACCCGAGTGAGAAAAATGGAAATTGCTTCAGACATTGTCATATTGAAATGTCGTTTTTTCTATCAATGGTATCTACCATGGGACGTTTCAAAGAAATCATTTACAAAATACTCTACTCTCCCGAGCAATTTGCGCGCAGGCTCGGCGCGCGCATCGGCAAAAACTGCCGGATCCACACTTACTATTGGGGATCAGAGCCTTATCTCATCGATATTGGCGATCATGTCCATATCAGCCGCGATGTCAAATTCATCACCCACGACGGAAGCGTCTGGGTGTTTCGCGAACAGGAGCCCGATTTTGATGTATTTGGCAAAATCACCATCAAAAATAATACTTTTGTCGGCAACGAAGCGATGATTCTCCCCGGCGTGACGATCGGCGAAAACTGCATTGTCGGTGGACTGTCAGTGGTCAGCAAGAGTGTGCCGGACAATTGCGTCGTGGCCGGCAATCCGGCGCGTTATATCTGCACGACAGAAGAGTATTATGAAAAAATAAAGGGATTGAATTTAAAGACAAAATCACTAACTTGCCGGGAGCGGGCCCGTCTGTTGCGCTCTTTGCCGGATGGCAGACAGATAACAAAAGGATTCATCAGCCGGGAGAAGAACAATGCCGAGGCGCAGTAACTCGGCCGTAAATGTCGCTTAAATCGGGATACATCAGAGCACATTCTGTTGCTCATTTTTCGGGAGAGGCGCGCATGGCTGCAAGGTCTATTTTGTTTGATCTTAGCCGACAAGGCGGCAGATTCGAGAGCAAGATGTCGCTGCGCCTGGTCCTCCTCTTTGCATCGCTTCTCGCCGCTTCGATCGCGTGCCGTTCGCACCCATCTGTGCTCACCGGCCTCGATCAAGTCCGTGATCATCAGCATCTCTTTGACCATAGAAATATCGGTCTGGTCACCAATCACACGGCGCTGAACCGGCATGGCGAGCACATTGTCGATGTTTTCAGAGCCATGCCCTCTGCCCGCGTGGTCACGATCTTAAGCCCGGAGCATGGCGTGCGCGGCGAGGCAGCTGCTGGCGAATCCGTCGAAAATGGCGTCGACCCGGCTAGCGGCATTCCGGTCTATAGCCTCTACGGCGAGGTGAAGAAACCGACGGCCGCTATACTGAACGGCGTCGAGGTGCTCGTTTTCGATATGCAGGATATCGGCGCCCGTTTCTACACTTACATCTGGACGCTCTACTATGCCATGTGCGCGGCGGCGGAGAACAATATACCGTTCGTCGTGCTGGATCGACCCAATCCACTGGCGGACAGGATCGAAGGGCCACTGCTCGACGAAAAGTATGCTTCCTTCGTTGGTCTGTTGCCGCTGCCGGTGCGGCACGGCATGACCGTCGG
>RQOI01000357.1 GCA_003854995.1 Candidatus Zhuqueibacterota bacterium | reverse complement strand
CGCGACTTGAGCGCCGACGAGGGCCTGGAATGTGTGCCGCCCCTGGTCTTTGTTGTCGAAATGGTCCGGATCTTCGGGGATATGGATATTGGTGCCGTGATCGATGATGCCGTCGATGAGCTTCATGGTCGTGGTATACTGCACATACTGGATGTTGAGCAAATCGTCGATGGCATGCCAGTTGGCCGCCAGCTCCGCATAGGTGAAGGCGCTCAGATGTCGTCTCTGCGCGCTCTTGTTGATCACGCGAACGCGCCATATTTCAAAGAGGGCGCCGATCGGGACAAAATAGGTCACCTCGGACGCGATGCCGGCGTAGAGCGATGAGATGACGGTATAGCCGGTGCCGTGTCTGCAGGTGGATTGATAGTCGCGCAACGATTTTCCCACCGGTTGCCACGAGGCGCTCCAAAAGTCAGCGCTGTCATGATCGTGAAAATAGATGTATCGTCCCGGCTGATCCATGGGTATGGCGTTGAAGCGCATGCGCAGGATGCGTCCCATGCCGCCCGATTTATAAAAGCTGTAGCCGCCGGCGTTGTTGGTGATGATGGCGCCGTATTCCGTGGAGCCGAGATAGTTGCTCCACGATTTTGGCGTGTTCGGGCGGGTGATGACATATTCTTTGTTGGCGTCGTCGAAATGGCCGAATTGCATGAATGTCCTCTATTTCGTTCTTGACTTTGACAATGCTGATCTCTAATCTGCAATTGTTTGATTGAAGATTGAAGATGAGCGATCTCAGATCTCAGATTTTTTGTTGATTCCTCTGAGCTGTTTTTAGACTGCTCACAAAAATTGATATCAGCTCATCATTTTCTCGCATCGCATGATCCAGAATGTCATCTTGTTTGGACAATTTTGCCTTTCTTATGATCTTTAAGCAGATGAATGTCTCACGCAATTCTTTCAGAATGATCTTGAGCTTGTGAATAAAGTCTTTTCGTGATTCAGCACTCTGCGCTTCCCCATAATTCAATGCTGGCGAAGTTCCTGATCGGACAATTTGATTCGACAGTGCATTGCCAGCACGTGTTTTGGGCAATAACTCACTGATGCGGATAATCAAAACTGCAAAATCAATCAACCTGTTTTCAAGATCATGTCTGTTCATCTCCGCCCCCAGTCTATTCATTCAAATCAGAGATCAGATATCGTTAATCTTCAATCTGAAATCATTTGTTCCGCGTTTGTGGCTCGGCGATTTCGCATTTCTTGATTCATCATTCGATATTCATCATTCATTTTCACTCCTCCCTCTCCTCTCATTCAGCTCCGCTGTGATCGTCGCAACTCTTTTGTCATGCAAGGGATAAAAGAACAGGATGATCATGGAGATGACGCCGAACGCCGCCGGAATCAGGCTGAAAAGCAGTATCAATCCGTTCAGGCTATCGCTCGTCTGATCCTGGTTGGGCGAGAACCCGACCTGCGACATGAGCGTCAGCGCCACATAGGCGCCAAGGGCCCAGCCGAATTTCTGTGACATGGTCGAGGCAGAAAAAACCAGGCCTGTCGTGCGGCGGCCGCGTTTCCATTCGGCGTAATCAGCTGTATCGGCGTACATCGCCCAGAGCAGCACGCTGAGAGGGCCGCCGGTCAACGAGCCGGTTATCTGCAGGAGATAAATGAGCGGCAATTGCTTGGCACTCAGCACATAAAAGCCCGCTGTGCTGAGGATGGCAACCACGAAGAAGATGAGGAACGTCTTTTTCTTGCCAACGATTCGGGCAAACCAGTTCACGATCAGCACGCCGATGAGCGAGGAAATTTGGCCAACCGTATTGAACGCGGAGACGAGTGTTTCAAAGTTGTAGGCTTTTGTGCCGAGCAGGGGCAGCGACAGCTGCTGTTCACCGATGACGTACTTGAAATAATGCGCCGTCACGCTGCCGCGCACCGCGACAAACAGGATGAACGTGAGGGTGGCGCCCAGCAGGATGAGCCATGGCCCATTGGTGACCAGCTCATACAAATCCTGTTTAATGGACGACTTTTGCGTCTCGGGCGGCTTGACGCGCTCCCGGGTCCCTTTGAAGGCGACGAGGAAAAAGAGGATGGCGGCGACGCCGTAGACGACGAATGACAACTGCCAGCCGCGCACCTCGCTGCTGCCTCCCAGGGCCTTGACCATCGGCAGCAGCGTGGCGGAGACGATGATGCCGGCCGCATAGGCAAAGATGAACTTTATTGACGAGACGGAGGTGCGCTCGTTCGAGTCGGGCGAAATGACTCCCAGCAATGCGGTGTACGGGATGTTGATGCCGGTGTAGAGCATCATGATGAGGATGAAGGTCGCGTAGGCCCAGATCATTTTCCCGGCTGTGCCAAAGTTCGGCACGGTGAAAGTCAGCACTCCGATGGCGGCAAAGGGTACGCACAGCCAGAGGAGATAGGGCCGAAATTTACCCCAGCGAGTCTTGGTGCGATCGGCGATCATGCCCATGATCGGATCGTTGAGGCCGTCCCATAAACGGCTGACGAGAAACATGGTCGCCGCCGCACTCGCCGGAATGAGAAAAACATCGGTGTAAAAGTAGGTGAAATAGAGCATGAACGTCTGCCAGTAAAGCACGGAAGCCAGATCTCCAAAACCATACGAGATCTTTTCGGTCATTCTCAGCTTGCCAGTGGTCGCCACATCCATTTGTGACTCCTTTTATCATGGTGGTGAAATGCCGCTTTTTGTAAAATGTAGTACAATTAGGCGACTTTATCACGCGCTTTTTTTCGAAAATGAGCTGTGCGGTTGCGTATGGCGGATGAGACGGGAGGACTCTAGCTTGGTCATCTATACTTTCTGGAGGATGAATCCAGCGCAGAAAAATGGGACAATCGTCACCGAAGCAACAGTCCAATTACAGCGCACACCAGCGCTGTATTGACCGAAATGATATGCAGATAATAGAGCGATCCAATCCGACCGGTTTCTTCTTTGGTGATCTTTTTGTATTGCTGCGCATATTTGATGAGATAGAGCCGGAGCAAGAAAAAATTGATCTTGACGCCGCGCTTTTGCAGTTGAGAAACCATAATCATGGAGGATACAATGTAAATCGCGATGGCAGTGAACGCCAAAACAAAAAAGGTTGTCGAAAGATCCATAAAAATCCCCTTTCAGCTTGTCTTGAATGATACCCCCTTGAAAAGGCGGCTATTCGACAATTTTCAGAGATTTTTTCAGGCGGCATAAAAAATCTCCGGAAAGAACTGATTTCCGGAGATCACGGAGGTGCCTTTTTCAGGTGAAAAGGGTTGTTCGACCAGGCAAACGACTAGAAAACGCGCCACAAAACGATCACGAGGATGATCGCCAGCAGGATCACCCACCAATATTTTTTCACCCAGGCCCAAAATCCGCCGCTTGGCACGGGTTCCGGAGACGGCAGCGGTCCGGTGTTGGCCGCAAACACGGTTCGGTTTTTATTTGCGGTCGAGCCCTCGAGTTGCGGCGTCTGCGGATAATCACCTGACGGCAACAACTCGCGCAGCTTTTCATAGAACTGGTTATAGGTTTGTCCTTTGCGGATGACCGACGTGGCATAGGCGGTCATGGCGCCGTTCCAGCGATCATTGATGAGGGCATCATAGCTGTATTCGCTGTCCGTGCAGCCCGAAATCAAGATCTCGACCATATCTTCATCCTGCAAAAATTTTTTCTTCAAAACCGCGGTGGGAGGTATTTCCTCGGTCTTGAGAAAGCGCGGTTTTGCAGTGCTCGACATCAATGCGCGCGTGACCGTGCCCGAAAAGCAACTGTCAGAGATGACAACGATGTGAACGCCCGGTTTGGCCTTTTGTAAAATGGTGCGCAATTCATCGTCCAGGATGGTGCCGTCGTAGACGACCAGCGCCTCGTCATAGCCGTCGATTTCATCGCCGCTGCGATCAGCGACGGATGTGCCGTGCCCTGAAAAGGTAAAGACGATCTCGTCTCCTGACGCGGCGTTGATGACCAGGTTATCCAGTTTGCTCAGAATGGTCACTTTCCTCGCCTGAGCGTCCAGCATCTTTTCGATTTGATAGCCGGCATACTCGAGCAAGGCGGCCCAGTCGTTGGCGTCATTGACGCAGCCCCGCAGATCATTGTTGAATCCAGCATAATCGTTAATACCGACACATAGTGCTTTTTTCATTCGCGTACCCCTTTTTTTAAATCGTTCCACACCATACTCTCACCCGAATTTCACTTGATTGCGCGGACGAGTACATGCGTTTCGAGTTTGTCCATAGGCACTTCTTTCGGACTGTTCAAATAGTATTCGTAGCAGCGATTGTCAAGGGTGTAATTTTCCTGCCTGGCTCGGTCGTAGATCTCTCTGTAGAGCGCAGTGATTTTATTATAGTGGCCGAAATGGAAAGCGCGATAATAGTGCCCTGCCGGCAGGATGATCTGTTCGATCGATTCATCGCCCCTGACATTCGCTGTCACCTCAAAACCCATCTCGACATTCAATTTTTTGGTGAATGTGGCCAATAGCGATTTCAGTCCACTCATATGGACCGCCTTGTCCCAATCGTCAATTTGAAAGCAAGTGAACGGTGCTTCCTTTGGCTCGATGCCGTGCGCTCTCAGAAACGCATCAATCTTCATGTAAGCGGGTCCGATCACTCTGGGTAGTTTTAACACGCCCACTGTCGCACGAATGATGAGGGCTTTGCGCTCATCGCGCGAGATCAGTTCGATATTATTTTCCATGTGCAACTCCAGGATGATCTTGGTTATTTATAAACCAACAATCCGAAACCAGCGAATTATTTCTAAAATGAGCTTTCTATCGTTAATAAGCCGTATCCGCTTCTTGTAAATCGAGCTCTTTAATCCAGATATTTCTATATCGCACATCGTGGCCCTCGGCTTGCAGCTTGATGCCGCCGGGAGTATCGGTGATGCCAT
>RQOI01000034.1 GCA_003854995.1 Candidatus Zhuqueibacterota bacterium | reverse complement strand
TTCTTCATCGTCGATCCTTTCAGCAACAAGCCGGACGAGCTGCCCATCTCGTATCGGTTGAGCGGCCAGCGGTTCATCATCGATTCGTACGTGCTGGCCAATGTGGTCTATGATCGCATCATTTTTGAAAATCAGAAAATATGGCGGCCAATGCCCGATCCGCTGGACGCGATGTTCGTGCTCGGCAACGACAATGCGCTGCCACTTTTGCAGCATGAGATCGAGGAATACAAATATGCCGCGCAGCTCGAAGCCCTGCGCTATCTTGTCGATGCCTATGATGACGATTTTTGGGGCAACTCGCTCTACAACGTCTGGCTGCAGGGCATTCGTGCGCTCAATCCATCGGCGCAGGCTGAGAATGCTCCCTATTTCATGCAGACCGTCGCCTGGCAACAGCAAAAGCTGAACACCCAGCTGGCCTCCTGGGCGCAGCTGCGACACGACAATCTGCTCTACGCCAAACAGTCCTATACCGGCGGTACATCGTGCTCCTATCCGCACTCTTTTGTAGAGCCCTATCCCGATTTCTATCAGCAGATCGCCGCCTTTGCCGACAAGGCGGAAAACCAGCTCATTCCTTTGCTGCCGGAAGAGTCCTGGGAAGCCTACCGTTTGAAGCAGTTTTTTCCCAAGGTCGAGGATGTGATGTTGAAACTGAAGCAATTGGCGCAAAAGGAATTGGCTGGGGAGAATTTTACTCAAGATGAAACGGAATGGCTGAAAACCATGCTCTTCATCGACGCTATGAGCGGCGCACCGCCGTTTTCCGGCTGGTATTCCGATCTGTTCTACAAAATGGAGCAGACCATGAATGGCGAGTATGAAGGGCACGACTATCTGGTCGCTGATGTGCATACGCAACCGACGGACGAAGGCGGCATTGTCGTCGGCCGCATCCTGCACGTCGGTGTCGGCGAGGTGAATCTTGGGCTCTTTCTCGCTCAATCGCCGTCCATGCAGCAGCCCATGGTTTTCGTCGGACCTCTGCTGTCCTACTATGAAAAGATCACCGAGAATTTCAAGAGACATACGGATGAAGAGTGGGCAGAGATGGTGGTCAATGGCAAGTTGCCGGAGCGGCCGGATTGGGTGAATGTCTATATGACGAATCAAGATGGCCATGCTCGAGCGAACGGTCGCGAATTATCGGGCAAAGAATACGTGCAAGTCAATGTGGACGACAGGGCCCTGCCGTCAGCGTGTTCATTGATGCAGAATTACCCGAATCCGTTCAATCCGACGACCTCGTTGCTCTATCAGGTGACCGCGCCGGGGCATGTCAGTCTCTCTGTCTATAACACCCTGGGTGAAGAAATTGCCCTGCTGGTTGACAGGAATCATGCGCCAGGTGACTATCGTTCGGAATGGGACGGACGGGATTTTTCGACGGGCATCTATTTCGCCGTGCTGAAAACTGAAACAATGCAGCAGGTCATCAAAATGATGTTGGTCAAGTAGTGAGAGAATACAATGGGAGTTCGACGAGACAGTCGGACTCCCATAAAAAGACACCAAGATTGATTTTATTATGGTTAGATACCGTGCAAAAGATCGCTTAAAAGCTTTGTTATTCTGCTGATATTTTTCTAAGCCTATGTTTTTTTGTGTCTTAGGGTCTTTGTGTGAGGTTTTCTGAATAATCCAGGCTAAAAAGGCTGATCACCGCAACGCTTACCATTTTGCTCTTCCAACTTTTACTGGACTTTATTTTTAAATCTACCTATTTTCACCCAGGAGAGAGAGTGAGAGCGCTGTGGTAAAAAAGAATAGTTCGATATATTTATCCAAAGTGCAAGCTTTTATGGAGCGGCACGCGTTCTGGTTCACCCTGTTCGCGTCCGTCCTCTTGTTGCTTGTTTTTTATGATCCAACCCTTCTGCCCAAATCGCCGCATCAAGATCCTTATCTGCCAATCGAAGGCTATTCTTCACTTGCGCGCATTCCACTGTGGAATCCGGCCATTTACAGCGGCATGCCTATCTGGGGAAATCCGCAGGATGTCGCTCGAATCAATATCGTTGATTCAGCTCTTTTTTCGCTGCTCAAAAGGCTGCAACCGATTGTGCCGGATCTCCATTTCTTTTATCTTCTGTTCAATTTATTGCTCTGTTGCGGATTCATGTATGGCTTGCAGCGGCAGCTCGGCATTCGTCCTCCGGCAGCGGCTAGCGCTGCGCTCCTTGTGCTCTTTATTCCACAAATTGTCATTGATATTGTCGACAGGAGCTGGTTGAATACTTTGGCGTTCTGTCTGACGCCGGCCGTTCTCTATTATACCCTGCGGTTGCTGGAGCAGCGAAAATTATTGTGGTTTGTTTCGGGCGCTTTCTTTTTGACTTTTCAGCTGCTCCGCGCCAGCGCCGCTGTCACCATCATGACATTGGCGCTGATTCTGGTCTTTTATATTGTCTACAGTCTGCACTGGCGAGTGAAGAGCAAGGTTCGGACTTTTATGAGCCGCGGCGCCATGTGCCTGTCGATGATCGGCGTCAGTTTCGCCCTCGCCGCGTATGTCTATTTGCCGTTGCTGGAGTTCGTGCAGCACGTCGTCATCGCAAAAGTGAGGCCGCCGTTTTCATTGCATGACATCTTTTTGCTTGCCTATCCGTCGTTCAACGGTCAGATTGTGCACTCGGACACTCGATTTATTCCCTATTTTGGTGTGATCGTTTTGTCTCTGGCCGGATTTGCCATCTTGTTGCGCCGAAATTGGCGCACATTTTTACTGTTGAGCGCCAGTATTGCCTGCATCCTGATCGCCTCCTCCGGTTTTGTCAGCCTGCCCGCCTATGCAACCCCTTTCATTTTTCTCATCTTGGCCGGCATTGGCTTCAACGCCCTGACGAAATATCGCCGCAAGGACCGCACGCAGAAAAGAGCTCGCTGGCTTGACATTTACATGCTCATTGTATGGGGCATCTTTAGCATTGGATTGCTGCTTCTTTTCATCTATAAATCCGGATATATGGAGCATGTTCTCGGACAGATGCCTTTGCGCAAGTTGACGGAGCAGAACGTTCTCTATCGAAAGGTGCTCCTGGAAAGCGCAACTGCTTTCGCTCTGATAGGTCTCTCTTTTCTCATCATCAGACTGTACGTGCATGAGAAAATTCACATCGGTTTGTTCAGCGCCTCTCTGCTCATCCTCGCGCTGTGCGATTATTTGATCATAGACGCCAAGCTGATGGCGATCCGCGCAAAGAGTACGCCCGATCTGCCGGCAGCTGTGCTGGAACAGCTGCAAAAGGATCAAGATGTCTATCGAATATTTTCAACGACGGATCATTCGCTGCAGGATTATTCTTCTATCCTGGGTGAGACAAAATCGGTGCTGAAAACATATCACGCTTTTCTGGATCGAACGGGATTAAATGAAACAGACGTGCTCGGCATGCGCAATCCTTTCTTTTCCAAATACACCCGGCTCATGCCGCGCGGCGCGATGATCGTCGAAGAGCCAATACCGGTCGATTATATTGATCCTGTGCGGTTGAATTTTGACCGTATGATGTTGGATATGCTGAATGTCAAATACATCATCTGCAATTCCCCGATCCATGATGCCAATTATTCCTGCATATACGACAGCAGCTTTTTCGTCTATAAAAATAGCTCTTTTTTACCGCGCGCGTTTTTTGTCGATTCTGTCTTTACGCTGCCCGGACGGCGCGCGATTTTCGACGCCATGCATACGGCAAACTATGATCCTCGTCAGCTTGTTTTTATGGAACAAGATCCGCCGTTCTCCATTGAAAAATCAGAGGGCAACACCGTTGAAATAGCGGCCTTGCAGCCCGGCAGAATGGATCTGCGTGTGGATGTGAAAAGACCTGCCGCACTCGTGTTGAGCCAAGTCTATTATCCCGTTGGCTGGCGACTCTTTGTCGATGAGAAAAAAACCGAGTTATTCAAGACCAACTATTTTCTCAAATCAGTCTTTTTGCAGCCAGGCGAACACCAGCTCAAAGTTGAATTTCAGCCGGCCATCTTCCGCCTCGGCGTCTTTATCAGCCTCATCACCTTGGCTTTCTGGTTCGTCGCTCTTGCAGCAGGCATCTTTTATTTCAAAAAGGGCGGTGCTCTTAAAGTGAGGGCAAAATAGATGATCACTTCTGTGAAACGAACTTTATATATGCTCTCCGGCACGCTACGGGGTATTTTTTTCATTCTGCTCACCCTGTGCGTCGTCGGCATCGTGCTTTATGCGCAAGACATTGTCCGTGAGCTGCGCGAAGAGTCTCGGGATATCGTCGAGTTTTATGCAAAGACAGTCGAAAGAATTGCCACCTCTGACATCGACGCCAAGGCTCTCGGCTGGGCGTTCACGAACATTAATGAAAAAATTGACTTTCCCATCATCATGACCGATCCGAATGGCGTGCCGACGGGCTGGCGTGGTTTGGACATCGATCCGGAAGACAGGTCGCCGCACGCGATGAACGAAGTGAATAAGATAATGGCGCGCATGAAACGGCAAACGCCGCCGGTTCCGGTCTATTACAAAGATCCGATCACGTCGGAGGAAAATATCCTGCAATATCTCTACTATGGTGAATCAAAGAATATTGTACAGCTGGCGCTCTTGCCCTATATTTCCCTGAGCCTCATGGGATTGCTGGCGCTCATCGCTTTTGTCGGCTTTAACAGCATCAAGGCAAGTGAACAGAGATTCATTTGGGTGGGCATGGCGAAGGAGACTGCGCATCAACTGGGCACGCCGGTGTCGTCCCTGCTGGGGTGGGTGGAAATGCTCAAGACGGGCGATGCGCAGAACACCGACATCTTGACCATCGCGCAGGACATGCGGACAGATGTCGCTCGACTGGAAAAGGTTGCCGCCCGGTTCTCGCAAATCGGCTCACAATCGGATCTCAAGGTTCAGGACATTGTTCCCATATTTCGTGATATTTCCGACTATTTCAATCGGCGCCTGCCGCAAGCCGGCAAGGAGATAAAAATCGTGCAGAACTATAGCGCTGTGCCGCCAGTTGCCGTCAACCGGGATCTGTTCGAATGGGCGCTCGAGAATCTGATTAAAAACTCTATCGATGCTGTCAAAAGCAAAAAGGGGATCATTGAAATTTCGACCGGCCTGACGGATGATAATCGAGTATATATTGACATCCGCGATAATGGCATCGGCATCACCGCCAAGAGAAAACATGATATTTTTAAACCCGGCTATTCGACAAAAAAGCGGGGCTGGGGGCTCGGATTGAGTCTGGCGAAGCGAATCATCGAGGAATATCACCATGGTCGATTGTATGTGAAGGAGAGCCGCCCCGGCGAAGGCACGACCATGCGCATAGAGTTGTGCAGTTGAGAAAAGGACTAGAGCCAGCCATTTTCTTTGTACCAGACGGCCGTCTTTTGCATTCCCTCTTCGAGTCCGGTCAGGGGACGAAAATCCAGCACCCTTTGCGCTTTCGCGTTGCTGCATAACCAGGCCGGTTGTTTCATTTCCGCGAATTTATCCCGGCTGATGATCGCCGGTTTTTTTGTCACGTGTGAGATCATTTCAGACGCTGCGACGATCAGTTGGACGAGGAAAAACGGGATGTGGATCGAACGCGTCCGAACACCCACGGCCTGGGATATCTTTCTGGTGATTTCGGAGAACGTGACAGCCTCATCCGAGCTCATGAAAAAGATCTCACCGTTCGCCTCATGTCTGGTCCCGGCGCGATAGATCCCATCGATGAGATCAGCAATGTAAATGATGCTGATCTTTTGCTTCCCGTCACCGACCATCGGCAGAACGCCACGCTGAGCCATCTTGAACAGTTTGTAAAAGTCTTTGTCGCGCGGGCCGTAGACGCTGGCAGGACGGATGATGGTCGCGGGATGGCTGTCCGCCCAATCCAGAACAGCTTCTTCAGCCAGCCGCTTGGAGCGACCGTACATTGAAATCGGATGATGCGCCTCTTCTTCCGTCAGTGGCTCGCCCAGGCTCGGTCCGCCGGCAGCCTGGCTTGAGACAAAGACAAATTTCTGCTGCGAATGACCGGCGCTCTTGCAGGCCGCAAGCAGATTCGTCGTGGCGGTGAAATTTCCGGCGATGAAATCCTGTTCTGTGCGGCCGTACGTCACGCCGCCAAGATGAAAGATGACGTCGATAGAGCGCACCGCTGCGGCTAACGTCGACGGCGTGCGCAAGTCGCCATAGCACATCTCGATCGTGAGATGCCGCAGCCACTGGAGGTTGCTCGTCCGACGCACCAGACATCTGACCGAATGACCTTCCTTGAGCAGCTTTTCAACGAGAAAGGCGCCGATGAATCCGTTACTTCCTGTTACCAGTGCTCGCATCTGTTTCTCCCAATATGCGGCAATATAGAATTTTTAATTCATTTTCAACAGCTTTTTCGATGCTTGGTGGAAATGTGTGGGATGCTATTTAGCCGTTAAGGTGGAAAGACGAAAATAAGGTATAAAGACAATGTCGCCTCAGTTTTCATCGTCGGACATTCTGGTGCGCCAGAATGCATAACTTTATTATTAATATATAATAATCAAATCAGATGGAATAATTTGACAGTTTAGTAATTGTCAGATCGCTCATCATTGCATAAATATTTCTATATTTTTTCTTTGCGTATCCTCTGCGGCTTGGCGGCTTTGCGTGATTTTGGACCCATCACGCCAAG
>RQOI01000356.1 GCA_003854995.1 Candidatus Zhuqueibacterota bacterium | reverse complement strand
CGCGTGTCGCCGAGGTTGGAGCTGATCGAGGCCAGCTCGACAGCATCGATGAAGCGCATGGCTCTATCGCGACCGCCCTTGACCTCGAAGGTCACCATGCCGCCGCCCATTCGCATCTGTTTTTTCGCCAGCGCGATGTGCGGATGCGATGCTAAAAACGGATATTTCACCCGCAGGAGCTCAGGATGTCCTTCGAAATGGCTCGCCAGCTCCCAGGCGTTGCGGCAGTGTTTCTCCATGCGCAGCGCGAGTGTCTCCAGGCTTTTTGATAACAACCAGGCGTCAAAAGGCGACAGGCATGGACCTGTCTGACGGGCGAACGTTTTGATCTCCTCCACGAGGTCGAGACGACCGACGAGAATGCCGCCGATGGTTCGTCCCTGCCCATCGATGAATTTTGTCGTCGAATGGGTGACGAGATCAGCGCCCCAGTCGATGGGCGTCTGCACGACGGGGGTGGCAAAGGTGTTGTCGGCGAGTAGAACGAGATCACGGTTTTCTTTGAGACTGCTCACATATTCGAGATCGATTAAATCCAGACCAGGATTCGACGGCGTTTCCGTAAGGAGGATTTTCGTGTTCGGCCGGATGGCGCTGCGCCATTGCTCGTGTTGGTCGGCATCGACAAAGGTCGTCCCGATATTCCAGCGCGGCAGGATGTCGGTGAGCAATTTATAGGTGGCGCCAAAGAGCGATCTGGAGGCGACGATGTGATCGCCGGCCCGCAAGAGCCCGGCCAAAGCGGCATAGATGGCGGCCATGCCGGACGCAAACGCCAGTCCCGCCTGCGCGTTTTCGAGCTGCACCATTTTGTCGATGAGCTCGGTCAGATTCGGATTGGAGTAGCGCGTATAGATATCGCCGTCCACCTCCCCGGCGAACAGCGCGCGACCATGTTCGGCGCTGTCAAAGACAAAGCCGGATGTCATGAATATCGGCGCCGAGTGCTCGCGATGCGCAGAGCGCTGCAGTTGTGTTCTGATGATTCGAGTCTGTTTTTCCACGTCCTCTCCTCGCTGTTTGTCAGAATGGTTGATGAAATTCTATTCCGCACTTTCTAACCTGGGAAATTCACCCACACACAGACAGAAAAATTCCCAGATAGCTTTTAGAGTCAAATAGCATGCGAAAGCGCTATGAAAAAATGTGATTAATGATTGCTTCATCAGATCAGCAAAATCAAGGATAATCTCATATTTTACAGCATTATATGCGCCGGCCGACTGATTTCGAGTACTATTTTGGAGTGCGCTCTCTGTGTGAGCGCT
>RQOI01000355.1 GCA_003854995.1 Candidatus Zhuqueibacterota bacterium | reverse complement strand
GGCGGCACTAAGCCGGTGCGCTTTTATCAAGAGATTGCCGTCAACAAGGTCATGGCCGCCATCGCCGATGGCCGGGATCGCATCCTCCTGACATTGGCCACTGGCACCGGCAAAACCTTCATCGCCTTTCAGATCGCCTGGAAGCTGTTCCACGCGCGCTGGAACCTAAAACGCGATGGCTCTCGCCGGCCGCGCATCCTTTTTTTAGCTGATCGCAACATTCTGGCGAACCAGGCGTTCAACGCCTTTAGCGCCTTTCCCGAAGATGCTCTCGTCCGCATCAGTCCCTACGAGATCCGCCAAAAAGGTCGCGTGCCCACCAACGGCAGCATCTTTTTCACCATCTTTCAGACCTTCATGTGCGGTCCGGACAATTCATTCTATTTTGGCCAGTACCCAACGGACTATTTCGATTTCATCGTCATCGACGAATGCCACCGCGGCGGCGCCAATGACGAGAGCAACTGGCGCGGCATCATGGACTATTTCTCGCCGGCTGTCCAGCTCGGCTTGACCGCCACTCCCAGGCGGGCGAACAACGCCGACACCTATCTCTATTTCGGCGAACCGGTTTATATCTATTCTCTGAAAGAGGGCATTGACGACGGCTTTTTGACGCCCTTTCGGGTCAAGATCATCGATACGACGATCGATGAGTATGTCTACACCGCCGATGACACGGTCATTGAGGGCGAAGTGGAAGAAAACCGCGTCTATGAAGAGACCGATTTCAATCGCATCATTGAAATCCGCGCGCGCGAGAAAAAGCGCGTCGAAATCATCTTGTCGGAGATCAATCAAAAAGAAAAGACCATCATCTTTTGCGCCACCCAGGACCATGCGCTGGCGGTGCGCGATCTGGTGAATCAGCTCAAAGAGAGCTCTGATCCCAACTATTGCCAGCGCGTGACCGCCAATGACGGCAGGCTCGGCGAGCAGTATTTGCGCGAGTTTCAGGACAATGAAAAGACAATTCCCACCGTACTGACCACATCGCAAAAGCTGTCCACCGGCGTCGATGCCCGCAACATCCGCAACATCGTCCTGCTCCGCCCCATCAATACCATGATCGAATTCAAGCAGATCATCGGCCGCGGCACACGTCTGTTTGATGGCAAAGACTATTTCACCATCTATGATTTCGTCGACGCCTACAAGCACTTTGCCGATCCCGAATGGGACGGCGAGCCTCTGGAGCCCGAGCCATGTGTTAAGTGCGGACAATATCCATGCGTCTGCAAAGGTCGGGATGCGCAACCCTGCCCCACGTGTGGTCAGAGACCTTGCATCTGCGAAAAAGTGCCGGAACCCTGTCCCGTTTGCGGCCAATCTCCCTGCGTCTGTTCGCGAAAAAAGATGGTCAAGATAAAACTGCGCGATGGCAAAGAGCGTGAAATCCAGCACATGATTGCCACCATGTTTTACAGCGCGGACGGCAAGCCCATTTCCGCTGCAGAATTCATCGCCGGCCTGTACGGCGACCTGCCCGACTATTTCAGGAACGAGCACGAGCTGCGCCAGATTTGGTCTCTACCCTCGACTCGCAAATCCTTTCTCGAAAGACTTGCCAAGGCCGGTTACGGCCAGGAGCAGCTGCGCCATCTGCAGCACCTCATCAACGCCGAAAAGAGTGATCTCTTTGACGTGCTCGAATACGTCGCTTTCGCGATCCAGCCCCTGACCCGCGAACAGCGCGTCGTCAATGCCAAATCATATATCGTCGATGGCTACAG
>RQOI01000354.1 GCA_003854995.1 Candidatus Zhuqueibacterota bacterium | reverse complement strand
GTGCCGCCAGGTACAAGGTGCCGTCAGGTACAATGGGCTCTATTTGACCAGGACCATCTTGTTCACCGCCGAAAAATCGCCGGCATCCAGCTTGTAAAAGTAGAGTCCGCTGGGAGCCAGAGTTCCCGAGGCATCAAAACCATCCCAGAGTACGGTGAATGTACCCGCCGCCTGCTCTTTATCGATCAGCGTCACCACCTGCTGCCCGCGCGCGTTGTAGATGACCAGACGCACCGGCGTTTCTATGGGGAGCGCATAACGAATCTGCGTCCTGGAATTGAACGGATTGGGATAATTACCCGACAGCGAGAATTCGCGCGGCAGCGTCGCCTCTCTCTCGACAGCGGTCGCAATCGGCAGAATGCTGATATCATCGATGAACCAGCCCGGGCCGCTGCTCGTCGCATCCGAACGGAAACGAAAACGGAGGTAGACCTTGCTCCCCAGCGCGCCGGTATAATCGCACAAGGAAAACTGCGCATTATAGAAAGCGCCGGCAGCACCTTCGATGGGCTGCGCCAGCGTCGACCATGCTTCGCCATCACGACTGGCTTCCACATAGCCGACATCGCCCGGCGTAAAACCGTACATCATCCAGACCGACAGTGTGGCATCGGTCAGATCGGACAGGTCGAGTCCCCGTTTCAGCGTGACGAGCAATTCGGCGTTCGCCGGATAATCGCCAGTCGGACTTTCATGCAGCGAATAGCTGCCGGATCTTTTGCGCATCGTCTCCAGACCCCAGCCGCCCTCCTCGACATGCCAGTCGTCCAGGCCGGATTCAAAATCTTCTACGCCGAGCACCATGGCGTACACCGGAGAGACGCCACGAGCGGGATTGGCGGTATGGTCGCGCACAGCAAACTGATAATAGAGCGAATCCATGTATTTAAAGTTGCCATGAATTTCTCCGCCGAACACATTGTCGCCGAGATGCGGCAACGCCAGACTGTCCACTGGCGTCGCATCATTCCAAAAAAGCACCAGCGCGCTGGTCGTGTCGATTGGCGCGACGTGCGAGGCCGTCATTTGCACAAAAGGTCGACGGCTGAGACTCGATTTTTTTGCGGTCGCAGCCATCACCACCGGCGCAGTCTTGACAATTTTCAATTGCTTCATTTTGATGGGTGAGTAGAGTCCGGATGCGGCGACGGCCTGGACACCGTATTCGAGCACAGAGCCATAGGCGGGCAACGGGATCGTCGCCTGATAGAGCGAATCGCTTGCAGTCATGGAAATCACTGTAAACTGCTGCTGGTCCGCCGTGCGCCAGTAGAGACGAACAGCTGCCGGCGCTGCGCTGCTCCGGACGCGCGCTTGTACGACAAAATCATCAACCTGCCCATCCACATAGACCAGATCCGGGACCGATACCTGCAGTCCGGTGAACTCGTACACTATTCTGTTCATGATCGTCAGGCGAGCGCTCTCATCCGCGATAGCCTCAAAACCGCCAAAGGCAAAATTGATCACCTTGCCGAGACGGTCGCTGCGCGTCGCCGCGACCTGACCATCCGGATACTGAAAAACCGCCGTACTGTGACTGGTGGTGCTGATGACATCGCGAGATTGCTCCGCTGCGCTGCGCAGCGGTTCAAAGACGGCAAAACTCAAGTCGCCGCCGAGCGGATCCGAAGCCACTCCCTGGACCAGGGAATAGCTGGCGGCATCATTTTCAAATGCGGCCTGCAGATAGTTTTCATAAAAAAGCGCGGAGGCGCCGCCGGTGCACCGCCATTGGTTTACATAATTGCGCGCACCGGCATCCTCGCCCGTTTGCGGCGCGCACAGATCCCAGGCTATATTTTGCCCGGCGATGAAGAGACTCTTTTTTTGTCGCAGATATGACTTTAAATCATCCGTATCGTCGACCTCCAGAGTCGGGAAGGCACTTTCACAGGACCAGATGACCATGTCGTAGTTGCGTATTCTCGCCCCGATACTCCCCTGCGTTGATCTGTCCCATATATCATAAGGCATGCCGATGGAATCGAGCGCTGAAAAATAATAATCCTCGACATTGAGCTGGCCGTCATCATCATCGACAAAGATCAGACGCGCCTCCATGGCGATCTGAAAGCCTATGGTCGCTTCAAAGCCGCCATCGGCCGCGATGTGCAGGCTAAAGCGCACGTTATGCGGAAAGGCGTTCTCAGCGACTTTGATGCGAAACTCATCGCTCGTATCGACATGATTTGGCGCTGCGCCGATGCCCGGGATAACGGCAAAGAAGGCCGTGCTGGCGATCACACCGATCAATGGATCGTCGGTGGACAATGTCAGCGTGACATTTGTCGCATCGTGCCATCTGTTGGTGATTCGCAGCAACAGATCGCACGTCTCGCCGCTGTTCAGGCGCGCATCGCCGTTGCCGGTGAGGAAATCTTCCACGGTCACGCGACTGACGGTCAGTTCCGGTTGCGATTGAAAAGGGGTGCGCAATGCATCCAAGGCATTGAGGCGACCCTCTTTGCCGAGTTCGCCTTCGTAACCGGGATTCATCGCATCGATGTTCTCGGCAGTGTCGACGATATGCATCATGACCTGCGCCGCTGACCACTCCGGATGCGCCGCCTTCACCAGTCCGGCGACGCCGGCGACCATGGGAGCAGCGACCGATGTACCCTGAAGAGCAGAGTAGCGATTATTGCGCGAGGTAGTATAGATGCCGGTTCCCGGAGCTGAAATTTTCACCCACGGACCATAATTGGAAAAGCTGCATCTCTGATCGCTGCTGGTGACGGACGCCACGCTGAGAATCCAGTCCTCTTTGCCCGGCGTTTCGGGAATGTTCGAGCTGTTATTGCCGGCAGCCTTGACAATGACGATGCCGCTCATATAGGCATAGCGGAACACATCCCGCTGCGCGAAATCATCAGGGATGCCGCCAAAGCTGGCATTGATGATGTCAGCGCCGTTATCCGCGGCGTAATAGATCGATTTGATGATGGCAGTCGACGGCAGGTAGCCGTTGCCGTCACTGCCCTGGTAGCCCGCGCGAATCGGCATGATCGCACAACCCCAGCCGACGCCGGCAATGCCGGTCGCATTATTGGTCACGGCCGATGCCAAACCGGCGACACTGGTGCCGTGGCCGTGAAAATCCATGGGATCATTATCCTCGTCATCGCCATCCTCGCCCGGGGCCACAGCGCCCACGTTGTCGACAAAATCATAGCCGCGAATGTCATCGACATAGCCGTTGCCGTCATTATCGACGCCGTCGATCACCTCATCATCATTATTCCAGATGTTGGCCGCCAGGTCGGCATGATTATAATCCACACCCGTATCGATGATGGCGATGATGACATCGCGGGCGCCTTTGGAATAGTCCCACGCCTCATAGGCCTGTATCTGCGCCAGATAAAACTGTTGCGAGATAAAGGGATCATTCGGAGTCGCGGTGATGCGGTGGAGGTAATTGGGCTGGGCGTATTCGATCTCCCCATCGCTGATCCGGGCTGCTAATTGTCTGGGATCAACATCATCTGCTGTTTTGAGGAGGAACAGATTATCAAGCTCGGAAAATGTGGGCGATGAAAAAATGTGTTCAATGCTCTGAACGCCGTATTGTTGCAGGCTTGTCTGGAGGGTGGATATATTGGTCGCTGATGAAGACATTCTGTTTTGCCTGAGCTTGACGATGACCTCACCTGGCACATAATTCATTGGTCCCACTGCAAATCCGGCAGTTGCTGCAAACAGCATGATGAAAGCGAACTGTTCGGCATATCGTTTAGCCATTCTACTCTCCAAATTAAACAAAGGCGCCAAAATCTGCAGGCGCAGCGGTTTTATGATTGACGTGGCTTGACCTGTCAGCCGTTGCCCGGCAATAAAAAAAAGCCCTGCCATACTCGGCAGGGCTTGTGCATCTTTGTGGAGACGGCGGGAGTCGAACCCGCGTCCGAGAAACCGGCCATAGCAGCATCTACATGTGTAGTTCAACGCTTGCGTCTCGATCACTTTTGGTGCGTCGAACAAACCGCAAGCGATCCAGCCTCGCAAGTTTCGTCATCTCTGCCGAGGTATCACAGATGACTATCCTGCTGTATCTGACGCCCATCTTTCAGCCCAGCGGGCACGACCAAAAGCGGGCGCTGGCCGTCAATTAAGCAGCCAGAGCGTAGTTGTAATTGTCTGCAATTACATTGTTTTCCCGGTTGATTTACGAGGTGACCAGGACCTCCTCGACATGCCGCCGCTAACACCACGTAACCCGTCGAAACCAGTTTCGTCCCCGTTCTCTCAAAGAACAAATATATCTATTTTGTGACAAAAATCAAACTATTTAATTCGCATTTATTAAACATTCAGCAGGTGAAATTGGTTTCAAAAAAAGCACCAGTAAAAGTAATTTTATCTTCAGGCGTGCTGCGTTGCACAATACCAGGCGCGCATCATTCCGCAGAGCTCGTCTGGACAACTTTAGCATTCGTGTAGAGCCGGTCAAGGTAGAAATCAACCGTCTTGGTATCGGCGGTCACCTGCACCTGTTTGGCGGTGAAAAAATAGTCCGGATGACTCACCTCAAGAGTATAGTCATAAGGATAGTACATCCGCATTTGCGCCCCGGTCAGATTTGAATAGACGAATTCGGAGCTCACCGTATAGTCCGGCGCGACACTCAGGGCATATTTCAGCAAATCGATATCCTTGAAATATTTCGATATGAGACGAATCCGGGTCGGCGGCGTGCCTTTGAGCGTGACTTTAGCGCCTTCAACAGGATGACGCGATTCTGTGCCATAGATATTGATCGTCACCGGCCTGGTTCTGGAGTTGATTTCCATGTTGATGAATGACGCAATGACAGGTCGGACATCATAGATCTGGTAACTGTAACGATAATTATACCATACGCCTTCGGCTGTTTGCAGATTGAAGGTGATCGTATTGAGGTCAAGAGCCTCGACGGGCACAGAATAGTTATAGGGCTCAAAACCGGCCTTTTCCAAAGGGACAAAGGAGAAATACATAAAAGGTTCTTTCGGCGCAAGGGTGATCTTGAACTCACCTTTGGCGTCGGTCTGCCGGTCCATGGAGACAATCTGCAAATTCTTGTTATCCTCGAGGCTGACGTTGGCATTGCTGAAAGCGCGCCAATCGGAATCCGTCGACTTTCGGACCTTGTTCGCAATCGTGAGCTCGATTCTGTTTTGCGACGCCATTTTTTTCTCTTTGATAATTCCGGAGCGGAATTCTGGAACATTCCCACCCTTCATCGTCAGCCGCTTTTCCCGATCAATGGCCGTCTTGCCGCTATTTGACTCGGGCGACAGACTGTCCTCTTTTGCCGGCGTCTCTGTTTCAACCGGACCGCCGGTCTCTTCATACCAGGAATCCCATTTGTCGCCAGCGGATTGAACATCGCTCTCTGTCGCCTCTTCGCTGACCAATGTGGTGAGCAGATCCTCTTCCGGATTCTCATTATACCAATTTGAATAATCAGAGTCATATCCCGTCGTGCACATGCTGAACATCAGCGCCACGGCGAGCAATGGATAGAGCCATAGCTGCTTTTTATTGCGCATCATCAGGAGCCCTCCTTCAGTGCCCATGCGTGCTTTAGCATAAAATCTACATCTCGTCAATATATAACCATGGGATGGCCGCGTTTTCGTCAGCGTCCCGTTCTACACTTTTGTATTTAAATAGATGAATTTTCAGGATTCGCAGAAGGATTTTTTAAGATTTCTTTACAAACCGGTCTCTTTGTCAAACAGTCCATCGAACAGCGCTGTCGAGAGATATCGTTCACCGCTGTCCGGCAATATGACGACGATGGTTTTTCCCGCATTTTCAGGCCGTTCACTCAGGCGAATGGCGGCAGCGACGGCGGCGCCGCAGGAGATGCCGGCCAGGATGCCCTCCTCTTTTGCCAGCCGACGAGCGTGTTCGAACGCTTCCTCGTTCGACACCAGTTCAACAGCATCGATCATGGACAAATCGAGATTCTGCGGAATGAATCCGGCGCCAATGCCTTGAATCTTGTGCGGTCCAGGCGTCAATGCATCGCCGGCCAATGTCTGGCTGATGACCGGGCTCGCTTCCGGCTCAACAGCCACGCTCATCATTTTTCTGCCTTGAACATTTTTGATATATCGAGAGACACCACTGATTGTACCGCCTGTGCCAACGCCGCTCACCAGGATATCGATTTCTCCGTCGGTGTCCTGCCATATTTCGGGTCCGGTGGTCTGCTCATGGATGCGGGGATTCGCCGGATTGTTGAACTGCTGCAACAGAATGCATTTCTCCGGATCACCCGCAACGATCGCTTCTGCCATCTGTATGGCGCCTTTCATACCTTTTGCCCCTTCGGTCAGGATGACCTGCGCGCCAAAGATCTTTAGCAGTTTGCGCCGTTCAATGCTCATGGTCTCCGGCATGGTGAGAATGAGCCTGTAGCCGCGCGCGGCAGCGACAAATGCCAGTGCAATGCCGGTATTGCCGCTCGTCGGTTCGACGATCGTCTTACCCGGCGTCAACAGGCCGCGCTCCTCCGCATCCCAGACCATGGATGCGCCGATGCGACACTTGACCGAATAGGCGGGATTGCGGCCCTCTATCTTGGCAAGAATAGTGGCCTTGTCCGCCATTCTGTTCAACTTGACCAGCGGCGTCCGGCCGATGGATAGGCTGTTGTCAGCATATATTTTGGCCATTTTCGTCTCCTGTCGGCAAAAGATTAAAATCCAGGCTAAAAACCGTAAATTGTAAATCCGCCATCCACGGCAATGCACTGGCCGGTGATGTAAGACGACGCGGGCATGCACAAAAACGCCGCCACAGCCGCGATCTCTTCGGGCTCGGCAATGCGACCAAGCGGCGTCCGCCGAATGATGTCGTTGAGATAGCTGCGATCGCTGAGCAGCTGTTCGACCATCGGCGTCCTGGTGTACCACGGCGCCACGGCGTTCACCCGAATGCCGTCCTGCGCCCATTCGACAGCCAGATTGCGCGTCAGCTGCAGCAGAGCCGCCTTGCTCAGGCCATAGGGCGCGCCGGTGCGCAAATGGGTCAAACCAGCGACGGACAGAATATTGACCACCGAGGCAAAAGTCGATTTCTGCAACAATGCATACGCGCGCCGGCACATGTCGAAAACCGAGTGTAAATTTGTCGTCAAAATCTCATCATATTCATCCGAGCTATAGTCGACAGCCTTTTTGCGAATATTCATCCCGACATTATTGATGAGGACATCTAAACTTCCCCACAGTTCTGCGATGTGGGCAAACAGCTCCTGTCGACTGGCCGGGTCGGCAATATCTCCCGGCCGGCCAAAAGCTTGGTAACCCTTTTGCTGCCATTCCTGCAGTCGTTTCTGCAAGAGCTCCTGATTGCGCGCCACAATATAAATGACGCCGCCGCGTTCGAGGACCTGGTTGGCGATCGCGTAGCCGATGCCTCGCGTGCCGCCGGTGATCAGGACTCGCATCTGCTCGAGTGACCACCGATCCATCTGCATCCTATTCTCTCTCATTTGATCCACATCCGGGTCACCACGCGCCGATGGCGGCCTTGACGAGCGTCAGCGCCGCCACCACGGCCGTCTCGGTTCGCAGGACGCGGTCGCCTATCATCGCCGGCGAAAATCCGTTCCGCCGAAACATGGCCATCTCGTTTTCAGTCCAGCCTCTCTCGGCGCCGATGGCCAGGACAATGCTCTCATCCTTGAGAATGTTGATCCGCGTCAGGCGAGGAGCGCCCTCATCGTGATGCAAGACGATCTTTTGCGAAATATCTTCGACCAGGTGCATCGCGATCCAGAGCGGAGTGCCGAATTCGACGACCGGGATATGGGTTGAACGCGCCTGCTGCGCGCCCAGGATGAGATGCCGTTTATACTCGCCGCTCACCCACAATTTGCTCGCGGCATAAGAGCCCTCGCCCAGTTCGGTGCGGACAAACAGCATCCGTCGCACGCCGATCGCAGCAGCCTGCTGCAATATTTTCTGGTTCGTATGCGGACGAGACAAGCCGATGATCAGAGTGAGAGGATCCGGAGGCGGCTCCACTTGCTCTTCCCAGGTGAAATCCAGAATGAGCCCATCCGAACCTGCACGACGAAAAAAAGCGCATCCTTTCGGCCCGTTGAGCAGCCCGACCCGCAGCCGATCCCCGGGTTTCAGCTTGAGCAGGTTGAGGATATGCTGCGCCCGCTCATCCTGCAACGGGATCGGCTTGTCAGTCTCTTCTGCATCGAACAGTATCAGATTCATCGCTGCTCTCTATTTGTGCAACAGATCGACAAGGGTGAGCTCGCCGCAAACGAGGCGATCTTTCCGTTGCTTTGACAAGCCTTTGACCTTTTTTTCGATCCGATAGGCCTCGCCTTTGCCGCCAATTTTTTCCGCAAAAACCAGCCGCAGCGGACCTCTGCCCCGCACATACCTGGCGCTCTTACGGCCTTGCTCCATGTGCTCCTGAAACCGCCGCCCGACGTCGGTGGTGATGCCGGTGTAGAACGAATCATCGCTGCACTGAATGATGTACAGGTGCCAATCCATACTTTTCATCGCAAAAATCAACTTTCTGCAAGACAGCCTTTTGGCCTATTCGGGCGTTGTGGCGCAGGTGACATCTGATTTTCGATGCTGCTCAGTCTTGCTGTTTTTTGCTTGCGGTCGGGCGCGAAAATCAGAACTAATTTAAGAAAAATCGTTGAATGTACAAGCGCTTTCGAGAAGCAAAAAAAGGATTGATTTTGCACGCATAATTTTATATTCTTCAATCAATCCAACCATCACAAAGCCCAATACGGAGGAAGCAATGCGAATTCTCATCCATGAAAATTACGAGAAACTCAGCGTCTGGACCGCTCACTATGTGGCGCAAAGAATAAACAGGCTAAACGCGACGCCCGACAATCCTTTTGTCCTTGGTCTGCCCACCGGCTCATCGCCGCTGGGAACATACCGGGAGCTCATCAGGCTCCACCGCCAGAATAAAGTATCATTTGCCAATGTCGTCACTTTCAACATGGATGAATACGTCGGGCTGGCCGCATCGCATCCGCAGAGCTATCATTACTTCATGTGGGACAATCTGTTCAAGCATATCGACATTAAAAAAGAGAACATAAACATTCTCGATGGCAATGCGCCGGATGTGGAAAAAGAGTGCGCTGACTTTGAAGACAAGATCAGAGCAGTGGGAGGCATTGATCTGTTCCTGGGCGGCATTGGAGCGGACGGGCACATCGCCTTCAACGAGCCCGCATCCTCCCTGTCGTCAAGGACTCGCATCAAAACCCTCACCGAAGATACTCGCATCGCGAACTCGCGCTTTTTCGGCAAGGACGTCGACCAGGTGCCTAAGACAGCGCTGACAGTAGGTGTAGGCACGGTGATGGATGCCGGCGAAGTGATCATCATCATCTCCGGACTGACAAAAGCCCGTGCGCTGCGAAAGGTGGTCGAGGACGGGATCAATCACATGTGGACGGCCTCTATGTTGCAGCTGCATCCGCATGGCATGATTGTGTGCGATGAAGAATCAACAATGGAGCTGCGCGTCGGCACTGTCCGTTATTTCAAGGACATTGAAAAGGAGGCGTTGGCCACGCTGCCGGAATTATGATTGACGCGCTCGCCGGCGGGCGTGCACCGGAGTCAGCTGTCACCAGAGGATGCACGCCTATGCCAGGAGCCAGGGACTCTGATATTGGTGTGGACAGCATTGCGCATGGCGCGATTCTCACCACCGCTTACGCCGGGCAGTTTTTCCACAGGGGCATCCGTGGCCGGTCTCGCATAGAATGCGCCGCGCCAGCCGCCTCCTGAACATCAGGCTCTGGCTATCCTATTCATTTCCCCACAGCTGTGAACCGCCGCCCTTGGCTTTGCGCCACTCCTGGCGCCATTGATGTATCTGCCACGTCTCGTTGAAGCCTTGCAGCACCCTTTCCTCTTTGCCGGGAATCGGCGGCAACGCGCTCAACGGCGGCTGCTGATACCAGTAGGCGACGCTGGCGAGATCGAGCGTGAGGCAGTTGTTGTGGCCATGCTCGATGGTCACGCGCAGCGATCTGTCGAAATAGATTGGATCGGCGATGTGAAATCGATAGACATGCGTGCGGCCCATCCAGCCGATGTCATCATTGACGCGGGCGTAGCCGTAATAGGGATGGCTGAATAATGTTTTGGGGCACCACGAGGTGTTGAAATAATCCTCAGTGCCAGTGCCGTGCAAGGTCGGATTCTCGTCGCCATCAATATAGATCATATCATCACCCTCGCCATACCACATCGGACCGGGCGAATGGACAAAATAGTTGACGCCCACGTAATGGCCTTTGCCTTTTACATCGACGAACAGATAGTTCTCTTTGCCGGACGGATTTCCCCCCCCTTCACCCAGCGCGCCCCATTCATTTTCTCCCTCCGGCAGCGCCTCGGTCAGCTCATGGTTGTACCAGGCGCAAAATCGCCCCATCCCTTCGGGCAGTTCCGCCATTTCCACATAGTCGACATAGTAATAAAAAGCTTCAATAGGGCGATTGGCCTGATTTTCAACTTCGATTTTGGCGCCCTTTGCAAAAGGCATCGCCCAATATGAGACCAGTCCGCGCCCGTCAACCGGACCGGCGGCGAGGGGCAGACTGGAGAACGGATAGCTCTCGTTCCAGCCCTGGCCGAAAAATGGCCCGATCGGCGACTCGACAGATGGGAATTCGTTGCCATCCCAATAGATTCGCAGAATGATATCGTTGCGACTCAGCCTTTCCGGCGGCGGTGCGATGGTGATCCAGATGTGATTGATGATGCCGGCGCCCTGCACGGCAAAGAGCGTTCGACGCTCGCCGACCGGGATGTTTTCGAAGCGATCATTATTGCCGCCGCTCCGGTCATAGCTGGAGATGCGTTTGCTTTGCACGCCGGTCTGAATCCTGGCAAGATCCGCAAGGTCGGCGCCATAAAGCGCTGCGCACAATGCGCCTGTCAAGAAAAAAATGGCAGCATGGACAAAGGATTTCATCATGACCTCCAAAATTACAGTCGAACAACCTTGAACCATCAATCATTTGGCTTTTCTTCAGTCATCCTCGCGTCGGGCAGTGATGTGCGGACGCCCCTTGGCATCTATAACAACGGTCAAGAAAATGGGACGGCAGCACACTTGGCAATCCTCGACATAGTCCTGCAGTGGCACGGAAGGATCAACATCGAAAATTATCTTTTGTCCACAGTAAGGGCACGCGATGGTTGCTGAATCTCGAAATTTCATGACAGCACCTCTGCAACGTTTCACTGAGGAATGTTATGCTCGATTTCAGCCCAGGCTTTATCAAAGTCAAACGGTTTGTAAGTGGGACTTGCCTCATTGTGACATCCCAGGCAACTCTCTGCATCACCTCTGATAAAGGCGACGGCTTGCGGATCCTGCGTGCCGGCGGCCAGGTTTTTCATCACTCGCATGGACTTGTAAAGTGAACCCGGACCGTGGCAGGCTTCACAACCGACGCCCTCGTCATGCGAGAAGCCGTCCGCCAGTTTCGCTGCCGGTGCGCCGAACGCGGTCACATGACATTGCAGGCATTTGCCATGACTGCTCGGATCAGCTATGCCCATCTGCTGGGCGATTGTCTTTGACGCATCGGATTTCAATGTTATAAAGGCTTTGGCATGCGGCCCGGCAGACCATTTTCCCCATTGATCGCCACGATTTTCACTCTTATGACACATCATACATTTTTTGGCGCCAACATATTGAGCATCCGCTGACAGCGCCTGAAAGACGGACGCCACAGGGAGAACAAAAAGGAGCAGAAGCAGGGCTCTTTTCATGACAAGATCCTCCGTCGTTCTTTTTCTGCTGCCCATTTATATAACAAATTCTGCCGAAAAAGACAACTGATAATTTTCAGCGACGAGG
>RQOI01000033.1 GCA_003854995.1 Candidatus Zhuqueibacterota bacterium | reverse complement strand
CGGCAGGGTGGATGCATCGTAGAGGTAACCATTCTCCACCAGTACGGACAGTATGTCATGACTCCAGCTGAATCCCGGTCCCCGGAAGCCGATCGGCTTTTGCCTGGTAGCTTTCATAATGTGCTCTTCAGCGAGCAGAATTTCATGCTCGATCTTTTCCCGCGAATAGAGATGCAGCCAGGATTCGTGATGAAATGAATGATTGCCAATTTCGTGACCATTCTCAACAATTGACCGCAGCAGATCAGTGTGTTTCGGCAGAGCGGCATCTTGACCCACGACAAAAAAAGTGATCTTGAGATTCATATCGCGCAGAATTTCCAGAATATGGGGAATGAAAATATCAAGATAGGAGGGGAAATCTTGCCAGCCGGCGTCGCCATGTATTTTCATGTATGACCATTGATTGTCCAGATCAAGCGATAGACTGCAATATCTTTTCGGTTCATTCATCATTGGCGATTCGCTTCAGTAAATGTTTATCTGCTCAAAATTCGCGGCAGAGTCGAGTCGGCTAGTTTTATCGTCTCGTTGACATTCAGCGTGCCATTGACGATGTGCGCCGAGTTGAGGATGTAGACGCCGGGCATCGAGGTGCGAATGGGCGGCAATTTTTCGGAATAGTGCAAAGTCGACAGGGCAAAGACACGCCGCGCCCGGGAAACGTGAAAACTTGTCACATCCTCTGCTTTCAGCTCCGGATGCATTCGCATCAGTGCCGGTAGAAACTGCTCCTCGATCTCTGCATCAGTGAGCTCAAAGGCTGGGTCATCGTGCGTCACGTATTTGGGCAAATAGACGAGGGCATTCCCGCTAAAGAAGTTACGATCCACCAGAGCGGACATCTCGATCACGCCGGTGAAGGGGAAGCCGGGATCCGTGATATTGGTGACATAATATTCTGACAGCGGCTTTTTCAAGAGCACCGAAGCGCAGATGACGCCGAGATACTGCAGGGCGTTCAGCTGTCTCTTCTCCTCCTCTGTCAGCTCCGGACAAATCCCGGCAGCTAGGGGCGAGGGAATGGTGATGATGAGATGATCGTATGTCTCCTCTGCACCCTGCGCGAATAGGACTTTCAGGCGGCTATCAGGAGTGGATGTTATTTTTTCAGCCCTGCGCTGATTTTCGATCCTGACATTTTCACGCGTCAGCTGCTGCGATATTTCGTCCAGAATGCGAGCATAGCCGCCCGGAATATAGCCGAACATCTCCTTCTTCAATCCACTTTTGCGAGCGGCGTACATTCTCTGAATCGTCGCCCAAATGAAAGCGGCCGACGTGCTCTGATAAGTTTCCCCCAGTTTGGCCCGCAACAGCGGCTGCCAGATCTTCGCAAAGGTGTTTTCGCCGGACCATCTCCTGAGCCAGTCCGACACTGTTTGCGTTTCCAATTTTCGCCAGTTCCTAATATGTGCGGCGCGCAAAATCGTCAATCCCAGACGAAATTTGTCCAGCAGCACCAACGGCGGAAAACGCAAAAACTCAAAGGTGTTGGACATGGAATGGAGCGTGCCGTCAGCGTAAAATCCGGTCTTTGTCTCCACCCATTTT
>RQOI01000353.1 GCA_003854995.1 Candidatus Zhuqueibacterota bacterium | reverse complement strand
TCGCACCGCCTCGATCGCAAACAGCATCCGCACCATTGTGGCGGATATGGATGTCAAGTACATCATCGTCTGGTCGCAGCTCGGCGGGGCGGCCGTCTATCTATCGCAGCAGCGCATACCCCGACCAATACTCTTTTTCAGCCCCAGCGACGCCATCCTTCGTCGCGCCTCTCTCTTGTATGCGCTCGAGCCGATTCCTATGGCTGAACAGACCTCCAACAGCGGCTTTTTTCAGGCTATTGACCGGATGCTCATCGAGCGCGACTGGGCGCAGCCCGGCGATGTCGTGGTGTTCGTCGTCGCTGAACCGATCACTCGCGTCGGCGTGACGAACGAGATCGTGATACATTTTGTCGGAGATGAGATATAGGGGCGTTATGGAAAATATCGTTTTCGAAGCCATGAGCGATCAGTTTGTCCTCTGGCGCTGTCTGCATGCCGGGCCGCTGTCCAACAGGTCGATAGATGGATGGCCGAAGGACAGTCAGATACCATGGGAGAACTATCGCAAACGCAACCTGCCGCTTTTGCACAAGGTCACCAGCACATACGGTGCATGCGCCATACTGGCCCGCATCGGCGATGAGGTCATCGGCCACCTTCGTTTTTATCCCAGAGCTGTGTGCGATCTGCTGGAGGCCGGCGGTCTCTGCATGCTGCAAGATTTCCCGGCCGGGCCCACGGCTGATCTCGTCGATAGAGAATTCCCGACGCTCGACAAGATCAAAGATAAGACGCTGACCATCCATTGTTTCATGATCGCGACGTCGAAAAAATCGGTGAATCCCTATCTGCGCAAGGGCATCGGCTCAGGCATGGTCAGATTTCTGATCCAGTGGGCTGCTGCGAACGGCTGGGATCGGCTTGAGGTGGACGCTTTCGAAGATTTGCCCGTCATCTATGAGATAACAGGCAGCGCCGGTCATACGTTTTGGGGAAAACTGGGATTTCACATCGTCGCTCGGCATCCGCATCCGCACTTGCAGGGACAAGACGAATTTGTGCTCAAACTCGAGCGACAGGCGAGCACTCTGGGCATACCTGCGGACAAGGCAAAAGAACGCATCATCATGCGATTGAATCTGCAGCCGGCGGAATCGGATTAGAATAAAAATGAAGAAAAATTATATCATTCTCTCGATTCTCGGCACCCTGTGGGGAATTTTTGAGATGCACGTCGGCACCTTCCTGCACGCCATGGACATGCCATTTGTCGGCTTGGTCATGATGGCATTTGGCATTTTTTTTCAGACTATAGCCAGATGCATCACCCGGATGCGTGGTTCGGCGCTGTTGATGGCGTTGGTGGTCGCTTTCCTCAAGCTGCTCTTTGTCGGCGGCATCGCCTTTGTCACGGTCATTGCTATTTTCATACAATCCCTTCTTCTCGAACTGGTCTATTTTTCTCCGGCGCCCTCTCGCCTGCAAATGTCGCTCGCCGGTGCTGTCGCTCTCTATTATTCCCTGTTCCATCCCTTCTTGTCCATGCCGGTTTTCATGGGACTGACAAGTGCTGATGCCTATGCTCGAATTGTCGGCGGCGGCCGGCTGCTGCTGGGACTGCCAAAAGGAAGCGGGATTTCAATAATAGCCATTCTGCTCCTGCTCCATTCGCTCCTCGGTTTCTGGGCTTCCTTTGTCTCGCATGCCTTTGCGGCCAAACTCATCTCCTACGGGCTTGCGCCATCGGCGATCGAGAGACGATGATGCACAGCAGCCATATCGTCCTGATCGGCGGTCTGCACAGCGGCAAGAGCACCCTTGTGCGGCATGCCCTGACAGAACTGGCAATCGATTTCCTAGGTGTTCTGTCCGAGCCGATCCGTCGAGAAAATGAGATTGCCGGGTATGGCTTGCGCATGGTGGGGCGTCCCGGACTGCTTGTTTTCGCCCATGTTAATATCGCCAGTTCGCAGCGATTTGACAAATATGGCATTGATCTCACGCCATTCGCGAGAGCGGCAGAGTATGTCGAAACAGCTCTATTGCAGCGGCCGCGACTCTTTGTCATTGATGAGATCGGCCCTATTGAGGACGCCGTGCCACAGTATAAACTGGCCGTCGATCGGCTGTTCGCCTCAACCGTCGCAAGTCTTGTTGTGGTGCAAGAGCGCGCAGCGTACTTGCAGGAGATAAAGGCAAAGCAAGATGTGCTGCTGTTAGAACTGGCGAACAATCATGTTTTGCTCGCAGGGCAGATAATACACCTGCTAAAAGAAATAACGAATCCCGATCGCCGCATTGATGGTGAATGAGGTCGCCGGAACGAGGTCCAGCATCGGTACGAGCTCGAGGAAGAGATCGAGCGGATTGTCCTGCAGCATATAATTGAGGCCGACAGGAACACGAATGCCAAGGCGACTGTCTGTCGTCAATTTGAGTCGACCGCCCAGACCGTAATAAAGGGCCATCTTGCCGACTTCCGGTTTGATGAGGTCAAAATTGTGAAAAACATAATCAATGTGCACGTGCAACGCCCCGGTGTCGACAAAAGACCAGGCGGCGGCGCCGTTTAGAGAATGGCCGGAATTGAGCCAATTCTTCACGCTGATGCCGGTCGGCTCGCCGAGGATGAGGCCGACGCCAATGCCGCTGTGTTGCGCCGTCGCGCTGTGCGAGACGATCAGGATGAAGAGGGCGGCGGAGAATAACCTGCGCATGATTATTTCCTTTCGTTTTAATGATGTGATTAAAGTACAAAAAACAGGCCAGAAAGAAAATAGCCGCGCCCATTTTTCTTTTGCTTTTTCGGACGCCGGTGTTAATTTATGGACGCTCAAAAAGCAGTGATCAGCTAACCGCAAAAACGTCAATCATGCAAGCGTGAGGAAAACAGCGTGCGACGAGAACAATCTATTGATATCATCAGGAGCTCTGACGACTTTTGGGATGTCGTGGTCATTGGCGGCGGCGCCACAGGCCTGGGTGCGGCCGTTGAGGCGGCGTCCCGTGGCTACAAGACCGTTCTCCTGGAGCAGCATGATTTTTCCAAGGGGACATCGAGTCGGAGTACAAAACTTGTGCACGGCGGCGTGCGCTATCTTCAGCAAGGCAACGTGTCGCTGGTATTGGAGGCGCTGCGCGAACGGGGACTTTTGGTGCAAAATGCACCCCATCTGGTTCGCAATCAGGCGTTCATTGTGCCCAGCTACGATTGGTGGGAGGGACCATTTTACGGCATTGGATTGAAACTGTACGATATGCTGGCCGGCAAGCTCGGTCTCGGCCCATCCAAATGGCTGTCCAAGGAAGAGACCAAAAAACGCATCCCAACGCTCGAGCCGGGCGGTCTGCTCGGCGGCATCGCCTATTATGACGGCCAGTTCGATGATTCCCGGCTCGCCATCAACCTGGCCCAAACTCTGGCCGATCTGGGCGGTACACCGGTGAACTATGTCCGGGTTGTCGGATTGTTAAAAGCCGGAGAGGTCATCAATGGCGTCATCGCGCAGGATATGGAGCGCGGCGACGAGATGAAGATATTTGGCCGCGTCGTCATCAATGCCACCGGCGTTTTCGTCGACAACCTGCTGAAAATGGATGATCCGCACGCCGATTCTATCATCTCACCGAGCCAGGGCGTGCACATCATACTGGATAAAGAGTTCCTGCCCGGCGAGTCGGCGATCATGGTGCCGCATACGGACGATGGCCGCGTCCTGTTCGCTGTGCCGTGGCGCGATAGAGTCGTCGTCGGCACAACGGACACCCCCGTCGATCAGGTTTCCCTCGAGCCTCGCCCCTTGCAGGAAGAGATCGATTTCATCCTCACGCACGCGGCTCGATACCTGACCAAAGATCCTGTCCCGTCCGATGCGTTGAGCGTCTTTGCCGGTTTGCGCCCCCTGGTGAAAGCGACGGGAGGCAAGAGCACTGCGGCGCTCTCCCGCGATCATTTGATCATGATTTCAAAATCGGGATTGATCACCATCACCGGCGGCAAATGGACCACCTATCGCAAAATGGGGCAGGATGTGATCAATCAGGCCGCCCTGGTGGCCGGACTGGAAGAACGTCCGTGCAAGAGCGAAGAGATGCGGATTCACGGGTGGCTGAAGAATTATGATCTGCACGATCCTCTGCACTATTATGGATCCGACGCCCTCGGCATTCAAAAACTGCAACGGGAAGAGGCAAAGCTCGCGCGACCGTTGCATGCCAATCTGCCCTATACCGCTGCTGAGGTCATCTGGGCGGTTCGTGAGGAGATGGCGCGCACGGTCGAGGATGTGCTGTCGCGGCGGCTGCGGGCGCTCTTGCTGGATGCGCGCGCGAGCATTGAGATGGCGCCGGCCGTGGCCAAACTGATGGCCTCTGAGATGAAAATGAATAAAAAGTGGCAAAAGGAGCAGGTCAAGGCTTATACATCATTGGCACAAGAATATCTTCTATCGTGAGCGCTGTAAATGATCATGCCGACACAGCGTCACAATGATGCGCTGATGTGGTGGAGGGAGAGAGAGGATCGACATATGAAAATAATCCCGCGTCCTGCTGCCGCTGTCATTGCGCTGCTGGCAGGCTTTGCATTGTCGTGGGGTCAACCTGCGCCGACGGGAACAAGCACAATTGTCGGCGGCGTGCTCATCGATCTGTACGGCTCTTATTGGTTCTATCGTCAACCCGTGCAGGGTGATCTGCCCATTCGGGTCGCGGTGGAATATCTCGATAAAGATGACAAGCCTGAAATGCACACCTTCAAACTCAAAACTGATGCAAAAGGCTATTTCAGGATAGAAGATGCGCCGGCCGGCAAATACATCCTCAAAGCGATCGAATTGAACGTTGGGCAAGCTACTCATATCACGGCTGCTTCCAAATACGGCCAATGGGCGAAAGGCAAGCAGTATCGCTATTGGGGCGTGCTGTCCGGCATGATGTACCGCAACGAAAGGCATCTCATCGAAACGATATTTGAAAACGAGACCAAAGACGGTCTCATCGACATGGGGATCACCCATCTTTCGATCAAGATCGATGAACGCCTGGGCGGCAGCGCCTTTGTGGATTACTCGCCGAACGGCATGCCGCCGTGGATTCGCATGTCACTCATTCAGGGCGCCGGCAGAGTGGCCGATTTCACCATGGTTGACTATGCGACTC
>RQOI01000352.1 GCA_003854995.1 Candidatus Zhuqueibacterota bacterium | reverse complement strand
TCGATGTTGCTGAGGAAAAAGCGATTGCCTTCACCGGCATAATAGCCCAGGCCGCGCAGGGGCATCTCGAATGATGAAAAATAGATCTCTTCGATTCGGTCGATTCGCAGGCCGCCATTGTATCGATAATTGATCCAGTTGGTCGTGCCGCCGAGAAAGAATTTTTGCGGATGTTCGCCAAAACTGGCGCCGCTGGCGAAGCGAATCCCAAAAACAGTGTCTCTGTGGATGAGAAAATAGCGCCGCCAGTCGCCGCGAATAGTACTGAATTCGATGCCGTGATCGCCGATTTTCGGGCTGGCTGTGATGCCGACACCCCACCTGACGCCGTCCGTTGGACCGGTATAGCCCCACACGGTGGTGTCTTTTGTGTAGGTCAAATTGCCGAGGGCAAAATAGCGATTGCGGGGTGACAGGTAGCCCGCAGCGATCGCTTCATCGATCACTTCGTCCGGCCAGTCCATGTAGGTGCGATTGATGCCCATCAGTGACAGGCCGGCGCTGACGCGCGTGTAGCGATCAAAAGGATTGCTGGCCAGCAGGCTGACGCCATAGTTCCGATCCCGCACCCAGCCAAGATTGCCGGAATAGAAAAAATAGGCGTTATGATAAACGCCGCCGCCCATGTCCAGCCGATTTTTCAAATAATAGTATGTCACCGCATAGTCAGCATTTTTGAAATCACCGTACAGATTCAAAGCCAGGTTGAGGCGGTGGTCACCCAGGACATCCGACAGCATGATATTTGTATAGCCCTGGGTGCCGAAAAATTGATCATATCCGACTGCACCATAGACCAGATCCGGAGTGAATTGCACCTTGTAGTCATAGATCTTGAAATCGCCTGTCGGCAAGAAATATTCTGTTGAATCCAGAAAGACCTTTCTCTCTTCAAAATCGATCTCACCATCGGCAAACGCTGCATCGAACACAAAACGGCTGTATCGGCTCTCTGCGTCCGGATTTGGCATACCTGGCGATGGGGCGTTGTCGCTGTCGTCGACGAGCTCGTCCTGCTGTAGCTCTCTCATTTCCTTGATAAAGGCCGTCTCTTGAACGACGACGTCGCCGGCATGGATGTCCAGAGGATTTTTCATCATGTAAATATCATAGCCGGCATAATAAAAAGATGTGAATGCCAGGCGGTTAGCGCTGCCGCCCCAGGTCGGTAAAAAGGCGCCGGTGATGACATTGGTGATCGGCCACTCGTCGCCTGACTCCAGATTTTTGAGATAAATGTTCGACACACCTGAACGGTCACTTTGAAAGGCAATGTAATCACCCGCCGGCGAATAGATCGGCGATCGTTCGAGAAACGCCGAATCGACCAGCTTGCGCAGGCCGGTGCCATCTGCATTGATCTCGAATATGTCATAATCCTGCATATTCAGCTGTTCCGGCGTAAAGTTGTCAGGGGTGTCATACAAATAGTCGTTGCGGTCGCTCGCGAAAACCAGTTTTGTGCCATCCGGGGACCATGCGGGTTCCACGTTGCTGAATGGATCATCTGTGACCTGACGCAGACGTTCATCCTCGAGATTGTAAACATAGATGTTGGCCAGTCCATGTTTCACGCCCATGAAGGCGATTTCGTCGCCGCGCGGACTCCAGCTCGAGTTGTAGATGCTCTCCAGTCCGAGTTCTATGCTTTTTTTAATTTTACCGCTCTTGATATCGACAATGTGCAATTGATCTTCTGCGCCGGCTTTGGCGGAAAAGACGATGCTCTTATCATCTGGGCTCCAGTCGATGCCGCGGCCGCGCAACCAGTGCAGTTCTTCCAGATTGCCGGCGCGCTGACCCTGTACGACCTTTTTGATGATTTTGCCATCGATGGAACTGGCAATATAGATGTCGAAATAGTTGTCCTTATCCGACAGGAAGGCGATTCGGTCGCCTTTTTTGCTCATCGCGGGACTGGTATTGACAAAGTTGCCCCATTTTCTGTGGTCGGTGAGCGCTTTGCCGACTTCATCTGGTTCTTTGCGGTCGGCGATATCGGGCCAATATTTGCGCTTGAGGTAGAGCTGCCATCTCTTGGTCAATTCTTCCAGATCGATGCCGATGGATTCTTTGATGCCTCGCAATGCATTCTTGTTCATTTTCATCTTGTTGAGCAGTTCGCCGACTTTTTCATCGCCATAGGTCTCGGCAATATAGCGGAGCACGGACTGGCCGCCTTTGTACGCGAGAAAACCATTCAGATAGGGGATATCAGGGAGATAGCCGTTCACCGTCGCATCGCGCATGAACATGTCGCTTTCGATGTCCCAGCCGCGACTTTGATATTCGGCGAGGCCTTCGATGAACCAGAGCGGCAGTTGAAACTGCGTTAGACCGGTGATGATCGATTGCGCACCGGCGCCATACACCATTTGCAGCATGTAGGCGTGCGTCAATTCATGGTGAATGACGTGCCTGAATTTTTCCCACTCGCCTTCATAGGGAATGACGACTCTGTTCTTAAAAAATTCCGTAAAGCCGCCCACCGATTCTTCGGGCGGACTCAGATCGACGTTCGTTTGGCCGAAATCGTTATGGCTGTTGTAGACGAGTATCTTGATGCGATCGACCAGTTCATAGCGCAAATCGTGGCGCAACAGGACATAGCTTTCCTCAGCAACGCGTGCGGTGAAAGCGGCAATACTCTCGCCGCCATCGGTGAAATAGATGTCAAAATGCTCGGACTGCAGGTATTGCCATTCCAGAGTTTTGTGCTGCACCTTGTTTTTGCCAAAATATTGCGCCTGCAGCGTGCTGCCGAGCGAGCTGAGCAGTGTCATACTCAATAGAATGGCATTTGTTAATCTCATAAAAATTTTCCTATCGGCTGGATCCCATCCATGATAAAATGTCTTCCTGATATCTCAAACAATGCGCGAAAATCAATACCACTCGGTCATGCCGGCGCCTCATTTATTGGATGATGTGAACGCTCTATTTATTTACATTTTTCTAATGATCGTGAACATGTTTTCTAACGCGTTTTCGAAAACAAGGTTCCGAGAGTAGAATAAACACATTTTATTGTTATTCTATTCAATTAAGATTATATTCATCACTTTTTACTAGAAGGAGACAGCGCGATGAAAAAGACAATGACGAGTGTTTTCTTGTGGATAGTGGCCTTGATCATCACCTTTTTCTCCCTCGCCTATCAGCGCCGCACTGGTCCAAGTTATCCGATCGCGGGGACCAGGCAGATCGAGGGTCGCGCGCTTGAATATGAACTGCTGCGCAGCCACGGCGGCGATGGCGATCAACCTGTGGTGATCGTCATCCCTGATACTGCCTTTGCCGCAGCGGTCCTCTACCGCCGATACAAAACAGACGACCTCTGGACGCGCATACAGATGCAGCGTCTGGGCGATCAGCTCGTCGCAGCCCTTCCACATCAACCGCCGGCCGGGAAACTGGAATACCACATCGAGGTTCGTAAAGGCGAGGTGATTGCGAACATTCCGGAAAAAGAGAATGCCATCACCCGCTTCAGAGGCGATGTGCCCGGCTGGGCATTGCTGCCGCACGTCATCTTCATGTCCCTGGCCATGCTCTTCTCCACCCGCACCGGCCTGCAGTCGCTGCGCAAAGGGGCGCCCTTGCGGGGACTCGTGCTCGCGACGATCGCGCTCACAATTTTCGGCGGATTCATATTTGGGCCGATCGTGCAAAAGTTTGCCTTTGGCGCCTATTGGACCGGCATCCCGTTTGGCGCCGATTTGACCGATAACAAGACGCTCATCGCCCTGGCCGCATGGATGATCGCACTGCTCAGGATTCGGCGACAGCCGAATGCGCGGCTGTGGCCATTCGCAGCTGCGCTGGTGATGTTCGTCATCTTTTTGATTCCGCACAGCATGCATGGCTCGGAGCTGGATTATGCGAAAATGGAGGCGGTGCAGGAGAGCATCCCTCAAGCAGAATAGACGCGTCAATCAGCCTCGCAACCGCCCGCCCAGGATTTCTTCTTCTTTCACCGCCTCGTTGTTCGCTCCTGACAGACTTTATTGCCTCCTGTCTGCCAAACTGACAAACAGATGTCTGACGACAAGGTGAAGACAGCTTGATATGTAACTATATGTATTATATTGTTTTATACAATTTCTTAATCAATTGGCATGCCGTTTGTTGAGGTCTAAATCGAAAAATGATCAACCAGGAGATGAGATATGTACTATTATATGAGACCATTGCGACAGGTTCAAGATGTGCAGCGCGAGATGAATCGCGCTTTTGACAGCATGCAGCAGAACGACAACGAACTCGAGTGCAGTGGGACGTGGATTCCGAACGTCGACGTCAAGGAGACATCCGAGGCCATTGTCCTCTATGCAGAACTTCCGGGTTTGCAAAAGCAGGATATCAAGATCACCATCCGCGACAGGGTGTTGTCCATCAGCGGCGAAAAGAGACAGCAAGAGTTTGGCGAAGAGACCGCCCATCATCGCCTTGAACGCATCTATGGCAATTTTTGTCGTCAGTTCACCCTGCCTGCCCAGGTGGACACCACAGATGTCGATGCTGTATTCAGAGACGGTGTTTTGGCCTTGACCTTGAAAAAGCAGGAACAGGCCAGGACAAAAGAGATAAAAATTCAGGCTTAAAAAAGGAGGATGAAGCGATGGCTGTTGTACGTTGGAGACCGTTGCGGGAGATGACCTCTTTGCAGCGTGAGATGAATCGAGTTTTCGATGCATTTTTTCAGGACAATGAGGAAAATGCAGCAACGTCCACTTGGTATCCGAGCGTGGATATTAGTGAGACACCGGAAAAGATCGATATTTATGCAGAGTTGCCGGGCTTGACGAAAGAGGATAT
Organism: Candidatus Zhuqueibacterota bacterium; assembly: GCA_003854995.1. GTDB lineage: Bacteria > Zhuqueibacterota > Zhuqueibacteria > Residuimicrobiales > Krinioviventaceae > Kriniovivens. The sequence continues at coordinate 8,881 of RQOI01000352.1, read as the reverse complement.
CAAGCTGACCATTCGCGAGAATTTGCTGCAGCTGAGCGGCGAAAAAAATCGCAAAGACGATGAAGCGGATGCCAATTATCATCGCGTAGAGCGCATCTATGGGACTTTTTCCAGATCATTCACCCTGCCGGCCAAAGTGCAAGTGGACAAAGTGGGGGCAACCTTCAAGGATGGCGTTTTGCATCTCGAATTGCCAAAGGCCGAAGAAGAAAAAGCCCGGCTCATTCAAATAAAATAACCGAATTCAACCTTGAAAAAAGGGGCTGCTGTTGATGGCAGCCCCTTTTTCCTATAGGCGCACTCTCGCGGCTGAGCAGTGCAGCTCGACAGTTCATCAAGATCAAAAATCGCCGTCCATATTTCAGCTTTGCGCCACTTTCTTCGCCGCTCGATATATCTGTTGATCTTGATAAGAGACAAGCGTTCCGGGGGCGACGGATGAGGTGATCCAGGTGTTCGCGCCAATGACGCATTTTTCTCCGATGACCGTTTCGCCGCCCAGAATGGTCGCGCCTGAATAGATCGTCACATCATCTTTTATCGTCGGGTGTCGTTTGCCGCTCTTTTCCAAAGTGCCATCCGGATGTCTTTTAAAGCTGAGCGCTCCCAGCGTGACGCCCTGGTAAATCTTGACATTATCGCCGATTTCCGTCGTTTCGCCAACGACGACGCCGGTGCCATGGTCAATGAAAAAGCTCCTGCCGATGACGGCGCCGGGATGAATGTCAATGCCCGTCCGGCGATGCGCCCATTCGGACATGATGCGCGGGATGAGCGGGATATCCATTCTATAAATTTCGTGCGCAATTCGATGTGCGGCAATGGCATAGACATAGGGGTAACAGGAGATGATCTCTTCGAGTGATTTGCTGGCCGGATCGCCCTCAAAGCCGGCGTTGATGTCCTGTTTCAGCAGCGAACGGATGGCCGGGATGCATTGGATGAGTGCCAGCGCTTTTTCTTCGCAGGTTGTCTTTGTGATTTCGCCGTCAAAAGTGCCGATCGATTGAGCGTACTGACAGGCGCGTTTGAACTCGTCCAGTAGCCGGAGAAAAAGCCTGTCAATGGCGCTCTGGACAAAAAAGAGTATATTGGAGCGCGCCGGCACGCGTTTGCCAAAATAGCCTGGAAAAAGGATCTCCATCAGGTCATCCAGCATCTCCACCACCGGTGCTGTTGCCGGCAAATTGACGCCATCGATCCTGTTGATGCCGCCCTCTTTTTTATAAGTCTCGACAATACGCTCGGCAATTTCTGTCAATTTCTGACCCACGTCACTCATACATATCTCAGCTTGGTTTTCTTGTGATTTATACTGCTTGCAGTCGGCTAAAACTAAAATGTAAGCACAGCGCACGTAAAACGGAAGAGATAAATGCTACAGTTCGCTGCCGGCGGACGCATCGATCAGCCAGTGGAGCTCGCCATGCGATGGTTGAACCTGCGCGGCCGGATGGTGTCGAAGGCCATCTTTGTGAATCCCCTTGATGACGGCCGCTTTGTCGCTGCCACTGACCAGAAAAATGACGTGTTTGCCGCCATTCAGCAGGGGATAGGTGAAGGTGATGCGCCATGAACGTAACGCATCGACCCAATTCGCCACCACCAGACGGCGCGTTTCCAGCAGCGCTTTGCTGCCGGGAAAGAGAGAGGCCGTGTGCCCGTCGCCGCCCATGCCAAGAAAAATGAGGTCAAACGTCGGTATGCCCGTCGGCGCATTGAAATGATGCCGAATCGTCTCTTCATACTCCATGGCCGCTTGCGGCGGCTGTTTATAAGATGTCGGCACCGGGAAATAATGCTGCTTTGCTATCCCCAGCGGGGACAGCAGGTGCGCATAGGCCATGCCGCCATTGCTGTCCGGATGGTCGAACGCGACATAGCGTTCATCGCTCCAGAAGAAATCGATATAGCTCCAGTGGATATCCTCGGCGTAAAGATTGACCAGGTTTCTGTAAAGGGCTTTGGGAGTAGAGCCTCCGGCCAACGCCACCGTGAATTTGCCGTTCTGTCGGATATATTTTTCGGAAAGTTCCAGGAACAGATCGGCGGCATAGATGCCGAGGCTTTCCCTGTCATCCAGGATTTTAACTGTTGTTTTCATGCAGGTGCTCTGAGATGATGCGACATGTGTTGAGATAGATTTGATCCTGTTGAAGAAAATCGAGTTCAGCGCAGAGTAATTCGATGTTCTTTTTCTGGCCTTTGCAATAAAGATATCGCGTAACTTGCGAACCGCCCTTTTGCAGGATTGTCTGGATGCACTCGTCGGGTATGGCCATGGCCGTGAATATCACCGCTTTTTCGTCTTCCTCAGCATAAAGCTTTATTTTACGAATACCCGATCGCCCGTTGATGCTCTTTTTGCGTATTTTGATTGACAGCTGATGGCGGCCAAAATAGATCGTCGAATCGTCCTGAATGGCGGCTGCATGGGCGGCGGACTTTAGACTGGAGGCCATCCAGCCGGCCATCAACAATGCATCGTTCGAGAGCTTGTCGCCGGCACAAGTTATTTCCACCTCATCCAGCAGGCCGAGATATTTCAAATTCTCCTGCACGTCAAAAAATTGCGCGACGGCCTCGCGCCAGTCAGTGAGACGCGACCAGCTCATATCGCTGATTTTGCACTCTCGATCGAGCGCCAGAAGGGTGTCGATCATTGCCGCCATCTGCTGGGGGCTATCATACTCGCTCGGCGTGCTCACGATGAGGCGATCAATGAATTGAAAGAGTATCCTGACATGCGGATTCATCAACGCAGCATAGGAGGGACACCACAAATAGACGGGCAGATCGGGGAGCAGCAACGGTAAGATCGTCCCTGCCAAATGCGTCGAGCCGGCATGGCTGGTCTCGAGAATGACCACCTCGGCTGAAATTTGCGTCTGTTCTTTTGTTTTCTGCGAATAGGCTGAGATGTGCGCCTCGATGTCCGTCAGATCACTCTCGGGATTGAGATAGACGATGACAATGCGTCCCGGATGATCGGCAATGATCTGCTGCAAGCCGGCGAGCAGCTCGTCGTACAGTGTCTTGTCGTCGAGAATGATGATCAAATTCAACGTTGCCGCTTTCAAGACCGCTTCGCTGCTGCCGGCGTCACTGGTTTCCCGCCAAAAGTTTTGGAAAGCGGCCTCGATCTTGTCGAGCGCTATTTTTTCGCCGAATGTCACGAGACTCACAGTCGCCTCCATTCGCGTTGATCATTGCGCAACAGGCCATCCGCTTGCGCGGGTCCCCAGGTGCCGATCTGATATTGTGGTAATTCTATTTTGCCGAGCTGTTCCCAGCGTTTGAACAGCGGATCGAGCAGCCTCCAGGCCATCTGGTTCTCGTCGGAGCGAGTGAAGAGCGTTGAATCGCCGAGCAGCGCATCCAGAAGCAGTCGTTCGTAGGCGTCTGGCGGCGTTTGACCAAAGCTCGTGCCATAACGAAAATCCATGGTCACGGGACGAATAAAGCTGGATGGTCCTGGAACTTTGGAGTCGAAGCGCAGGGAGATGCCCTCGTCCGGCTGGATGCGCAGGGCGAGGACGTTCGATCCTACTTGAGAACGTGCTTTTTCGCTGAACATCTGCAGCGGGGCGTTTTTGAAATAGATGGCAATTTCCGTCACCCGTTTTGGCAAGCGTTTGCCGGTGCGAATATAAATTGGGACATCCGCCCATCGCCAGTTATCGATGAAGAATTTGGCGGCAAAGTAGGTCTCGGTAGCAGAGTCGGGCGCCACTCCCTCTTCTTCCTTATAGCTCGGCAAGCGGCGCCCCATGAGTGATCCGGCGGCGTATTGCCCGCGCACGACCATGTCGTCGACGTCACGTTCGCGAAACTGCTTGACCGCTTGCAGAACCTTGACTTTTTCATTGCGCACGGCACTCGAATCAATGGCCGCGGGTGGTTCCATGGCAAAGAGGCAAAAAAGCTGCAGAGCATGGTTCTGCACAATGTCGCGCGTGATGCCGGTCTCTTCATAAAAATTGCCACGACCCTCTACGCCCAAAGTTTCCGCCACCGTGATCTGAACATGATCGATATAGCGGCGATTCCAGATGGGTTCAAAGATGCCATTAGCAAAGCGGAACACGAGGATGTTTTGCACCGTCTCTTTGCCGAGATAATGATCGATGCGATAAATCTGATCCTCGGCAAAAACTCTCTCGACCACGTTGTTCAGTTCAATGGCTGTCCGCAGATCGCGGCCAAACGGCTTTTCAATGATGATGCGCGTCCAGCCGGACGTGCTCTTGTTCAATTTTGCCGCGCCCAGATTTTCAATGATCGCGTCATAGGTTGACGGCGGCGTGGCAAGATAAAAGAGCCTGTTACCGGTGATGCCGCGTTCACTTTTCAGTTTTTCCAAACTGCGCGCCAATTCAACGTACGGCTCGGTCTGGTTGAAATCGCCGCGGTGATAATGAATGAGAGATAGAAATTGATTCATTCTCGTGCTGTTGCCGATATCGCCGGCATGTTGTTGCAGCGCCTCCCGCATATCATTTCGAAATATCTCGTCATTCTTGTCGCGGCGCGCAAAGGCGATGATCTTGAAATCCTGCGGCAACAGTCCTTCAACATGCAGGCTGTAGAGCGACGGCACCAGCTTGCGCTTGGTGAGGTCGCCGGTTGCGCCGAAAATGACAACGGTGCTGGCTTGCGGCGTACGCTTGAGCCGGGCGCCGTCGCGCAATGGATTTTTTCTGTCGGCCATAACTGCTTTCTTTTCGTATTGGACTGTTCTGTTAACAACCGCACGCCGGCGATAATTCCGGTCAGGCGATGATGTATTTGCTCTGATGCATCTGATTCTTTCAGCGACGCTGTTCTTTTTAGTTGCAAAACTTTGATGGCATGTGTATTATAAGGTCATCCATCAACCGAGATAAATGAGATGAAATTACTACTGACTTGCACACTATTATTGATGGCAGCAGTGCTGTGCATTGGCTATGGAATTTTGATTGAGCGCGAAAATGTCCAGATCGAAGAGATCGAACTCAAATTGCCGGCTGGCTTTGACGGTCTAAGGATCGTGCAGATCTCGGATTTGCATATCGACACGATCACCGACTATGAGAGTAAGGTCGCGCAAATTGTCAATTCTTTGCATCCCGACATCATCGCCATCACCGGCGATTTCTTCAAAAATCGCAACGTGTTTGAAGGCCGCAACAGCTTTGAAAAATTGCCGGCGAATATCGATCAGATCGACGCTTTTCTGAATCAGCTCAGCGCCGCCATCGGCATTTTTGCCTGTCGCGGCAACAACGATTTCAGCGACGATAAAGAAGTGAGTGATGTCTTTCTCACCCGCATGCGGGCGACGAATGTGACCATGCTGACAAATAAAAGCCTGCGCGTGCGCCGGCGCATTCATCTCCTGGGCGTTGATTTCCCGGGATTCGACGAGTCCGAGATCGCTGACTTTTCCGTTCGTCCGCACGAGACCGGATATTGCCTCGAGTCCGCTTCTTCTGTCGATAATTCTTTCTGCCATCGTCTGATTCGAGACGACAGGACGGCCTGGCGGGATTACACCTATAGCGGCAGATTTCGCCAGCCGAATTCGGCCGAGGGTGGCATTGGCGTCACCTTTTATTCCGAATTGGATACGGGGTTTGATCGTTTTTATCGCCTGCGCTACATGGCCAGGCGGCAAAGGTTCGTCTTGTCGCCGCACGGCGCTGGGATGCCGGCGGGAATCGCGGAATTCTCTTTTGTCATGCAGCCAGGACAGTGGTGCCGATTCAAGATTCACTGTCATTCGAGCGCGCGCGGCATTCATATACGGGCGCGGCTGTGGCCGGACGGCGCTGAGGAGCCGACCGCGTGGCAGGCGGATGCAGTGGATACGACGCGTCGATTTACATGCGGGACGGTCGGGCTCTGGAGCCGCGGCCAGGGCCTGCATCAGTTCGATGATCTCTGCGTCATCAACGCCAATGGAGACACACTGCTGTACGAGGATTTTGAGGATGGCGATGCCATGGGCTGGGTGACCTATAATCACGAGGCGAGCGCTCTGCCCTGGCTCACCCAGGCCATTCCGGATTCTGATTTTGCAATCCTGCTCGCGCACAGCCCCGATATGGTGCTATGGGCGGATAGAGCAAGAATTGATCTGCAACTGAGCGGCCACACGCATGGCGGGCAGGTGCAGTTGCCATTCTGGGGAGCTGTTTTCAGCAGCATCAAGCTCGGCCGAAGATACACTCAGGGTCTCTTTCAATTTGACCACACCCTGCTCTATATCAATCGCGGCATCGGCACAGTGCTGCTGCCGATCAGGTTCTTCTGCCGGCCGGAGATCACGGTCATTGATCTCAAGCCGCAATGAATATCTGCCCGATCGCAAAACCGCCTGCTTGCAATGATGAGCTGTCAATCATTCAATCGCTTGATGACCACAACCGTCGCATCATCCTTCCACTTTGTCCGATTGCCAAAGATGAAGGCATCCTCAAAGATGAGATCACAAATCTTTTTAGCGCTCTTTTGTCGATTTTCCATCACGCTCTTTTGCAGCCGCGCATCGTATTGCTCCTCATTCTCGGCCTGTCGCTCGATGATGCCGTCGGTGACCATCACAAGTACGCTGTCGCGTGGAATGTGAATATGGGATCTCGAGATATTAATTTCGGGTAAAAAACCGAGGGTGATGCCGGTCGCCTCCAGTTCATGATGGCCTTTGGGCGTGACGAGAATGGGCGCCGGATGGCCGGCGTTCGCGTAAAAGAGATGGCCGTCGCTTTCTATCTCGCCGATGAAGAGCGAGACGAAATTGGTCGAGAAGGTGCTGCGTTGAATGACGCTGTTGAGCTTTTGCAGCGTATGGATGAGGCGCAGCTCCTTGGCCAGGCCCATGCGCAGACCAATGACCACATCGCGAACGAGAAGCGCTGCCGGGATGCCGTGACCGCTGGCGTCGCCGATGCTGAAGCTGAATGAGCCGTCCTCATAATCATGGTAATCGTAGAAATCGCCGCCGACGAGCTCTGCTGGTTCAGAGTGTCCGTAGATATCATAGCCGCGAATTTTCGGCGACTGTTTTGGCAGCAGGCTCTTTTGTATTTTCACCGCCTGTTCCAGATGGCCGCCGATCACATCGGTGAACAGGCGATAGTTCAGCGACGTGCGGACCGCATTGAGAAAGAGGCTGACTTCCTCTCGCACCCAACCGGCCGCGAGCTGGAAGACGATCATCCAGTGCTCTTCCTGGTTGTGCACCCAGATGGCCGCCTGCTGGGCGGGCTGCTGCGGCTTGTTGAAAAACGATTGGTTCAATTCCGGCTGGTCGTAGATATAGCTGCGATGCAGGGCGGCCAAACGGATGGTCTCTGATTCAGCGCTGAAAGACTTTTTCCACTCAGCATGCGGTCCGGCCGGATAGGTGAGAATAAAGTCCTGACCTCTCTGCTCATAGATGCGGCCCTTTTGAATGTTCAGTGGGATGGCAAAAGTTTTTTCGAGAATGTCGACGACGTGCGGAATCAGATCGCCTTCTGACGGTTCGAGGCGAATGGTCGCCAGCAGCGCATCGAGTTCGCGATAAAAGGTCTTTGGATCTGTCATGCTCTATATGCCTTGCGGTTTCGAATCGCGTTCAATCTATTGAATTTTATCGTAAAACACAAGACCAGCAGCGGGTGAGAATTAGCGCACAGAAGAGAGTGTCACCCCAATAGTGCGAATGGGGTGACACTCCTCATCGGTTGATATCTGACAATGCCTGCGATCGCAAAATCGTCGGGGCTGAAAAAGATCAGAACGACATGAGGTAGCCGAGCATGAGCAAGAGGTCCGGCGCGCCATCGTCGAGGCCAAAGCCTACTGCGCCGCGGACGTGACCATTCGCTTGCAGCCGATAATCGACGCCGGCGCTGAGCATGCCATAGTCCACATCGGTTTTGAACAAGATCTCGCCGATGATGGCAAGCTGATCGCTCTGCGGATAGATCAAGCCACCGGCCAAAACCAGCGAGTTTTTATACTCAGTTTTTTCTTCCGGTTCAACAAAAGAATATTCACCATTGACAAAATCGAAACTATAGTCGGTGTATGTTATCGTCTCGTAAAAATCGAGTCCGATCGTTCCAGTGATGACCATGGCGTTTGGCAATGTATATCGAGTTGCGCCAAAAGCGCCGAAATTCAGTTTGCCGTAACCGGCTTCCTCAGCACCGATGGGCGCGGTCAACAAGCCGCCGGCTGCAATTCGCAGGCCGTCATCGTCATGGAGGAGATAGCGGCCGGCGACGGTCAGATCGGTGAGCCCGGAGACGCCATCACCGTGTTCGGGACTAAAGCTCGAATAGCCGAGGTTTCCGTTGAGCTCGAGGGCCGGTGTGACGCCAAACCCTCCCTGAACGCCCATGGCGAACGCACTGCCATACTCATAGCTGCCATAGTTTGCAAAAGCTTCACCATATGGATTCGAGGCGATGGTGGCGTCGCGATAAAAACTCTGAAAAAGATGAACATCGTCCGTCCTGTCTTTTGTCAAGCCGACGCTGCTGATGACGATGACACTGAAGAGCGCGAGGGTGAATTTTTTAACCATGTGTTCCTCCTTGAAAAATGATGTGAACTGCTCCAACTTTTTGACAAGCTGCGTCCTTACTGTTTTCCGCCTTTCGTCTCATTTAAAAATGAATCCCACGTCGTACTCGCTCCTCGCTCAGAGTGTCATGCGGCGGAGCATTTACGTTGCTGCACGAGCGCTATGATGAGGTGCACTGTCATGGTGGAGTATCCCCATGGCTGCTTTGCCTTTTACGCGCGTCCAGGTGCTAGTTTTTAAACGCCGAGAGGGAATAATTTATTTCGGGACGAATGACTTGTCGCGCGCTGCAATCATAAAATATCAATTTTTCTCGTTTTT
>RQOI01000032.1 GCA_003854995.1 Candidatus Zhuqueibacterota bacterium | reverse complement strand
TTGAGCACCTTTTGCCCAGGCTCAAATTGCACTTTAGTAATCTCGCAGAGGCGGATGTGCATTACCGCCGGGTGGAAAATTTGGTTTTCCCCTACCTGGAAAAGCTCGGCATCACCGGCCCGCCGGCCGTCATGTGGGGCAAACACGACGAGATCCGCGATCTGCTCAAGGCTGTGCACGAAGCGCTCAGCGTCGGCGCCGACACTCTGCAGGATGACCTCGAACCGCTGATCAATTTTGTCATCAAGCCGACAACTGCTGCCATCGAAGAGATGATCTACAAGGAAGAAAAGATCCTCTTCCCCATGTGCGTGGAGCGGCTATCCGAAGCGGATTGGTCAGAGATCTACAATTCCAGCCCCGAGATCGGTTTTTGTCTCTACGAGCCGCAGTCAGAGTGGCGTCCGCAAGGCAGCACAATGCAGCAGGAGCGACGGGCGGATGCCGGCGCAGTGGAGCTGCCGAGCGGCAGTTTTTCGGTTGAAGAATTGATGTCGGTTCTGAACACCTTGCCGATAGACATCACCTTTGTCGATAAAAATGATAAAGTAAAGTACTTTTCGCAGGGTGCATCGCGCATTTTTGACCGCAATCGCTCGATCCTGGGCCGATCCGTGCAGATGTGCCATCCCCCGACGAGCGTGCATGTCGTCGAGCAGATACTCAACGATTTCAAAAGCGGCAAGGAGAGCCGGGCGCCGTTCTGGATTCAGAGGGACGGCAAATTCATCCACATTGAATATTTCGCTGTGCGGGGCGAAAATGGCGACTATCTCGGCACCCTCGAAGTATCCCAGGATTTAACCGCGCTGCGAGGGCTGGAAGGCGAACAACGTCTGCTGTCGTATGGCAAAAAGCAGGAGTCATGATGCTGGACATTACGCCAAAATGTAAAATTGCCGAGGTCATCGAAGCCTATCCGCAGTTGCAGGAAAAGATCATCGCCCTGGCGCCGGCGTTCAAGAAATTGCAGAATCCCTTGCTGCGCAAGACAGTGGCGCGGATCACCAGCCTGAGTCAGGCAGCAAAAGTGGGCGAACTGAACCTGCTGGATTTTGTCAATGAATTGCGCAGCCAGGTGGGACAGGCGCCGCTGCAAACCGACATGGCGGAAAAGAGTTCGGACGAGCCACCGTTCTGGTTCAAGACCGGCACAATCGTCAAAACGATCGAAGCGCGCCCCATGCTCGAACGCGGCGAACATCCGCTCAGCCTGGTATTGCAAGAGATCCAGACTATCGAGGCCGGGCAAATTCTTGAATTGATTACAAATTTTTTGCCGGCGCCTTTGATCGACAAGGTAGAGTCCAAAGAATATCATTCGTGGACGCTGCGCAAGAGTGCCGAAGAGTTTCGGACCTTTTTTACACCCAAGGAGGCGAGATGGAAAGTCACATCAAAATCATCGGCTTGATCAATATCATATTCGGCGCGCTGGGATTGCTGGCAGCGGCGATCGTCTTCATCGCAGTGGCCGGCGGCGGCATTCTTTCGCGCGATCCGGAAGCCATTACCATCACCTTCATCGTCGCCATGGCCATCTCCGGCATCCTCTCCATTCTCGCCATACCGGAACTGATCGCCGGCTGGGGCCTGTTGAAGCTGAAATCATGGAGCCGCCTGCTCGGCATCATCCTCGCCATCCTCGATCTGCTCAAATTTCCGCTCGGCACTGCGTTCGGCATTTATGCACTGTGGGTGTTGATGAATGAAGAGACGGAAAAGATATTCAAAAAACACCAGCCCGGGGGCATTGTTGTTGAACAAGGCCAGTGACTCTTGGTGGAACTCAGTAGTGACCGTCGGATTTTGTCAACAATTTGTACAACGCCGGCGCCACCAGGAGCGTCAAACAAGTCGACACTGAAAGACCACCGATGATCGTCCATCCCATGGGTGCGAAGAGAGAACCGCCGATGAGCGTCAGCGGCAACAAGCCACCCACGGTCGTCGCTGTTGTCAGAACAATGGGAATGAGACGTGTCTCGCCGGCTTCCTGCAACGCGGCATCGACATCTCTGCCGTCGGCGCGCAACTGGTTTGCATAATCGACCAGGATGATCGCATTATTCACCACAATGCCGATCAGGCTGGTGAGGCCGACAAAAGCGGTGAAGGAAAAAGAATTGCCGGTCAGCAACAAAGCCAGCACAGAGCCGATGCCGGCCAATGGAATGGTGCTAAAGACGATCAGCGGTTGACTGTAAGATTTAAACTGCAGCACCAGCACCGCAAAGATGCCGATGAGCGCCACAATGATCGCCTGCAGCAGGCCGCTGAACGACTCTTGGCGAGATTCCAGCTCACCGCCGATCGAATAGCGATAGCCCTTTGGAAAATTATATTTTTCCAGCCTGGAGATGATCTGCCTGGTTACACTATCAACAGAATAACTAGCGCGCACGTCGGCTGTGATGATGACTGTGCGCTGCATATTAAAGTGATCGATCTGCTGGGGCGTCGCCACAAACTCGACGCTGGCGACGCTGTTCAGCGGAACAGGCGCACCGGTCATTGCGGTGATGTAAATTCTTGCCAAATCATCCAGTCGCGTCTTTTCCTGCAAGGGCAGCCGAACCACAATATTGAACTCTTCTCCTTCTTGATCGCGATAACGACTGACCGTCAGACCCGATATACCGGCGCGAACAGCTCTATCGATTTCCACCAGAGGCACGCCGAGCAAGCCCGCTTTCTCTCGATCGATCTTGACGATCAAATCGGTTTTCGAGGTTGATAGCGGATTATCCACGTTGATCGTTCCGTCTGTTGCCAGAAACATATCTTCTACATCGTGCGAAATTTTTTCCAGCACCTCCAGGTTGTCGCCGAGCAGGCGAATGGCGATGGGCGCCTGCAGATGCGGACCCTGTTCAAACTCTTTGATCTCTATCTTTGCGTCGGGCAAGTCGGCAAATCGCGCGCGCAGGTGCTGCAAGATGTCATAAAACTCTTTCAGTTCGAATTCTTCCAGCTGAACAAAGATCTGCGCATGCGTGCTGCGGTCGCGTTTCGGCACGACGTTGTAATAAATGCGCGGATTGCCGTGTCCGACATTCGCCACAGCATAGCGGACATTCTCATACTCGCCGAGCACTTGTTCCACTTCACGAGTGACGCGGTCGGTCTCTGCCAGATTGGTGCCGCTCGGCGTATTGATATTGATCATGAATTGCGGCTTTTCTGCCTTGGGGAAAAAACTGACACCGATGAGAGGGAAAAGCGCCAGGCTGGAGAGAAAAACGATCGCGGCAAGGATGAGAAAAAATGCCGGTCTTGCGAGAACGCGCCGCAGGGTGCGTCGATAGCAGGTCTCGACAAATCGATTCATCCATCGTCGGATCAGCGTCACAGATGATTTTTCCACATTGAGAAATAGGCTCGACAGATAGGGCGTGAAGGTCAGGGATAAAAACAATGACGCTGTGAGCGTATATATGACGGTCAGCGGCATGCTGCGGATGAAATCTCCGGTGACATTGCCCATCATCATCATCGGGAAAAAGGCGAGCACCGTCGTCAATGTGGCGCTGACGATGGCCCACCCCACCTGGCTGGCGCCCTGCGCCGCCGCTTCAATGCGACTGTATCCCAGGCGCATGAAACGGGCGATATTTTCAGTGATGACGATGGCATTATCAACCAGCAAACCGAGCGCAATGACCAGACCGGCAATGGTCATCTGCTGCAAGCCATATCCCGACAGGTCGATGAAACCAATGCCGGCCAGGATCGAAAACGGAATGACCATGATGACGATGGCAGCGGCGCGGAATCCGACCGCTAGAAGCATGACCAATCCGACAAGCGCGAGTCCCTGCAGCAAGTTGCCGAAAAAGCTGTTCAATCGACCGGCAACGCTGATTGATTGATCAAAAACATATTCGATCGAGATCGAAGCGGGCAATTCGTCCCGGAATTCATCAACGCCCGCCTTCACTCCCCTGACGACATTGAAAATATTTGTATCTTCTTTTTGTTGAACAGTGAGAAATACGGCCGGCACACCGTTGACGCGCGCCAGATACCTGTCATCTTCATAAGCGAAAAACAGATCTGCGACGTCCTCGAGCCGGACAATCTTGCCATTGCCGGCGTGGATGATGGTCTCTTTCATCGCATCGAGCGATGCGAACGAACCGGACGTCTGCACGTTGAAGCGCTTGGTGTCGATATCCACGTAACCGCCGGGAATATTCTGATTCGCGCCTTGAATCGCGCCCATGAGTTGCTGGAGCGAAATACGAAAAGCGGCCATCTTTTCGAGCTTGATGGCAATGCGGACCTGGCGCTGCGGCACGGCGTGCATCTCCACTCGACGGACGCCCGGCGCTTTTTCAATCTTGCGCTTTAAATTCTCCGCCTCTTGCTGCAATCGCCAATAGCTATCGGTAGCAGATACAAGCGCAATCTGCAGGATGCTGACATCCGCGATCGACCACTCGAATAATTCCATGCTTCCGATGTCCTCGGGCAACTGATTGCGGACGCGGTTGACCTTTTGCACAAAATCCGAATATTTCTCGTCCGGATCGCTGCCAGAGCTGAACTCGACGCTGACAGCGCCGATGCCATCATCAGCGGTGCCGTTCATCCGGAGAATATCCTCGATTTCATTGATCGCTTCTTCGAGGGGATCGATGATCAGCTCTTCGACATCCATCGGCGTGGCGCCGGGATAGATGACGAACACGCTGGCGCCCGCCGGTTGCACCGAGGGATCTTCCGAGCGCGGCATCGTGAGGAAGGACGCAGCGCCCAGCGCGCAGAGCAGCGCCACCACGGTGAGCGTGAATGGGTGGTTTTCGATTGCGAGATGCGGAAGACGCATGCTTTACTCCGTGTTGAGAGAGACAGGACTTTCGCCATCGCTCGTTCGACTCGACGCCGCGCAGTGAAGGGCAACATTGGCGCGTCAAGTAGTGAAACGAGAAAAATTACTGAACCTTCACCCTGTCGCCTGGTTTCAGATAAGGCGCCCCGGCGGCGACGATCTTTTCATGGCCGTCGAGTCCTGCGAGGACGAGTATGCTCTCCTCGAAAATGGGGCCAATGCGGACCGGCACTTTGACCGCGCTGTCGCCCACAACTGTAAACACAGCCCCACCATCGCCGTGCGCGTCAACCAGCGCCGCGGCGGGAATGAGCGTGTACTCCTGTTTGTCTCCGGGCGTGATGATCACGCGGCCGACAAATCCCGCAGCCAGCCGATGGCCGCAGGCATCGAGCGCTATCTCGACTTGGAAGGTGCCATTCTGGGGATCTGCAGCCTGGGCCATGCCCGTCACTTTGGCGGCAAAGTTCACCTCCGGATAGACATCGAACAGGACGAGGGCCGGATCGCCGAGTCGAATTTTGATGATATCGCGATCCGGAACGCCGATGCGAATGAGCCACTGCTCGCGCCCTGAACCAAAATAAAAGATCGGCGTGCCCGGTCCAACGAGTTCGCTCGGCTCGACAAACCGCCGCAATATCCTGCCATCCGCCGGCGCTTTGATCGTCGAGTGTTCGAGATTGAATTGGGCGATGCGCAAATTGGCTGCAGCCACCTGGAGTTGCGTGTCGACATTCTGCTTTTGTTCGAGGGTCACGACGCCCTCGGCGTACAAATTGGCGGCGCGCTCGTCATCGCGCTTTGCCTTATCGTAGACGCTCTGCGCCTGTTCCACCTGGGCATTGATCTCATCCAAGTCGAGCTGGGCGAGAACCTGTCCCCGGCGAACATCCTCTCCCTCGCGCACATTTATCGTCTCGACGATTCCGCCCGTTTTGAATGACAAGCGAATCTGCTGCTGTGCGAACAGCATGCCGCTGCCGTGAATGGGAAGTGCCATCGCCGCCCGGCGCACTTCGACGAGCTCGACCGGTACGATCTTTTGCGGCGCCCCAGCTGTGTCGGTTTTCGTGCAATGAGTCATTGCCAGGAAAACTGTGGCAATGATGGCCATTGGTAGAAATGATTTTCTGTATTTCATGTAACTCTCCCAAAAAAACCTGGCGCCTGCTGAACGTGACGGTCGAGCGCGCCTTGGGCTGACACAATCGAGGCCAGGATGAAAATTACGGTCGTTTGCACCATACATCGTCTCAAGGATCAATTTTTCACGCGGGAATCGATCGGACTAAATTACACAAGCAAAAGAATTGTTACAAGCGGAATTCCAGGGAGATAAATTGCCATGATCAGGCGTGCGGCTTTTCCCGCCTGATCATGGTCTGGCAAAGGAGTGTTACGGTAAGAACAAATCTGCTCCAGCAGAAAACGCTGCTATTTCACCTCAAACAAGATCAACCCCGCCTTGCCGTGCAGCTGATCTTTATATTCTTTTATGACAATCTCTTTGCCTTTTTTATCGAACGCCTTCACTTCCAGATTCACTTCGCCGCTGGGCACTTCCCATGGCACAGTGGTCTTCATCGACCAGACGTTCTTGCCGGAAGCATCGGGTAGTAAGGAAAACGGCTGATCGATATCATAGGCGTATTCGCGCGGAATGAGCAGCACGCGGGAGACGTTTTTCACCTTGCCGCTGAACTCGACGGTTGCCATCACCTCATCACCCGCGCCAGCTGCTGCGGGTTCAATTACTGCGCTCACGAGTTTGACTTTAGCATCTGCCAATGGCGCCATCAGCAAAACAATACACAGAGCGATGAATCCTTTTTTCATGACCATTTCCTTTCGCAATTGGTGAAAAGTTTCATTGGCTAGCTCTATTTTAATAAATCAATTGAATAATCCAAGTAAAATTTCACGCGCTGGACAGGCCGGAAAAATGGAATGGACTGTAACTCTGCGTCGCGCACATCGTATTTAGATCAACCGTCAGAAAAATTATCTGTTTTTTGGATCTTGACATGCTCCTGAAAAGATTCAGCCTCATCATCATCTTTAGCCTGCTATTTTGTCATTCCTCCCATGCCAGTGCAAATCCCGTTTTAAAATTTCACCATTTATCCATCGAAGAGGGTCTGTCGCAGAGCATTGTTGAATGCATCATTCAGGATAGCCGTGGCTTCATGTGGTTTGGCACCGAAGACGGTTTGAATAAATATGACGGCTATGGCTTTAGCGTGTTGCGCAATGATCCGGACGATCCGAACAGCCTGAGTCAGAATCACGTCACTTGCGTCTTTGAGACAAGCGATGGACTATTGTGGATCGGCGCCTTTAACGGCGGCTTGAACTGTTATGATCCGGCGACCAAAAAAATCAAAGCTTTTCGCGCCAATCCCAATGATCCCGCCGGCCTCTGCCATGATATCATCTGGGATATTCTCGAAGATGATGATGGACAGTTATGGCTCGCCACCGAAGGAGGACTCTCACATTTCGATCCCCGATCAGCCCGATTCACCTCTTATTTTCACCATCCGCACAATCCCAGATCACTCAGTCACAACGTGATCCATCGACTCTGCAAAGACAAGCAGGGATATTTATGGCTGGCAACGGAAAACGGTCTGAATAGATTCGACACAGCGAATCGGCAATTCACCGGCTATTATCACGATCCGCATAACGACAACAGCCTGGCGTGCAATAAAGTGCGCACTGTTTACGCGGATCGCGCCGGCGCCATCTGGATTGGCACAGATGGCGGCGGCCTGGACAAGCTGACCTTCGCCGCCGACGGCATGCCGCAATTCACCCACTTGAAGAATGATCCGCATGACCCCTCATCGCTGAGCCACAACAGTGTCTATTCGCTCTATCAGGATCCCTATGGCGTCCTGTGGGTCGGCACCAAAGGCGGCGGATTGAACTTGTACGACGCCGAAACGCAGAGCTTCACTCGCTATAAAAGAAATCCGCTCGATCCCTATAGCCTCAGTTACGATGAGATCTATGACATCTTTGAAGACCGGACCGGCGTCATGTGGCTGGGCACCTACGGCGGCGGAGTGAATAAAGTGAGTCAGGCGGCGGATCAGTTCCCCCAGTACAAATCCGATCCCAGCAATCCGAACAGTCTGAATCACGATATCGTCTGGTCCATCAACGAAGACCAGGAAGGAATCCTGTGGATCGGCACGCACGGTGGCGGCTTGAATCGCTTTGATCGGGTGCATGATAAATGGATGCATTATCAGCACCAGCCCGGTGATCCGAACAGTCTGAGCAATGACATCGTTCGCGTGGTCTATATCGATCGCCAAAACATTCTGTGGCTCGGCACGCACGGGGGTGGATTAAACAGGTTCGATCCATCAACCGGCCAATTTCGCGCCTATCAACATGATCCGCACGATCCATTCAGCCTGTCGCACGACGAGATCAGAAGCATATTCGAAGATGCGCGTGGCAATCTATGGATCGGCACCTATGGCGGCGGCCTGAACAAGTTCAACAGAGAAACTGGGCATTTTCAACACTATGTTCATGATCCAGCCGACGCCAACTCTATTTGCAACAACTACATTCGTGTCATGTACGAAGACAAAAACGGCCTCCTATGGATCGGCACCCAGGGCGGCGGCCTGAACCGCTTTGATCAAAAGACAGAACAGTTCACCCTGTATAAGAAGGATGCGCAGGACTCGACCAGCTTGAGCAGCGACTTTGTCTTTTCGATCCTGGAGAACGAGGATGGCGCCCTGTGGCTGGGCACCTATGGTGGCGGGCTGAATAAATTCGATCCCCGCTCAGGGAGGTGCACACGCTATACGAGCAGAGACGGGTTGCCTTCCAATTCTATCTATGGTTTTGTCCGCGACGACGACGGCAATCTATGGATCTCGACCAATAATGGCATCAGCAAGTTCAACCCCCATAATGAGTCATTTGTCAATTATAACGTGGACGATGGCCTGCAAAGCTCTGAATTCAACGGCGGTTCTTTTTTCAAAAGCCAGAGTGGCGAGATCTTTTTCGGCGGCATCAATGGTTTCAATGCATTCTATCCCGAGAATATCAGGGAAAATGAATTCAAGCCGCCGATTGTCTTGACATCCTTTCGAAAATTGAATGAGCCCGTCGAATTGGGGACCCCGCTCACTGATCTGCGGTCATTGAAACTCTCCTGGAAAGACTATGTCTTTGCCTTTGAATTTTCGGCGCTCGATTTCACGGCGCCTGAATGGAACCAGTACGCTTATAAAATGGAGGGGCTCGATAAGGAGTGGCTCCACACAGATGCGCGCAAGCGGTTTGCCAGCTATACGACGCTTGCGCCGGGCAAATATACATTTCGCGTCAAGGGATCGAATAATGACAATGTCTGGAACGAAGACGGCATCGCCATTCAAATCCGCATCACACCGCCCTTTTGGCGCACGCCTCTCTTTCGCACGGCGCTCGTCCTGCTCTTTCTGCTCTTTCTGTTATTCCTCTACCGGGCGTATCAATGGCGCATGCAGGCGATCCGACAAAAACGTCACGAACTGGAGGAGCGGGTGACGGAACGCACTCAAGCGGCGCAAAAGCTGGAAGCGGCCCTTGAGGAGGTCAAGGTGCTGAAGAATCGGTTGCAGGCGGAGAACATTTATCTGCAGGACGAAATCAAGCTGGTCACCAATTTCGAAAACATCATAACCAGGAGCACTGCCCTTAAGAAAGTGCTGGTCAAGGTGGAGCAGGTTGCCGCGACCGACGCCACCGTCCTCGTACTGGGCGAATCGGGCACCGGCAAAGAGCTGATCGCGCGCGCCATTCATCGCATCAGCGATCGCTGCGATCGGATTCTCGTCAAAGTCAATTGCTCCGCTCTTCCGGCCACTCTGATCGAAAGCGAGCTCTTTGGCCATGAAAAGGGCGCCTACACCGGCGCGATCAGCAAAAAAGCCGGTCGATTTGAACTCGCGGACGGCGGCACCCTCTTTCTCGATGAGATCGGCGATCTGCCCATCGAGCTGCAATCCAAGCTGCTGCGCGTGCTGCAGGAAGGCGAATTTGAACGCCTCGGCGGCACAGAAACGCTCAAAGTGGATGTCCGCATCATTGCGGCGACGAATCGCGATCTCCGCAAAGAGATCGATAAAGGCCATTTCAGGGAGGATCTGTTCTTCCGCTTGAACGTCTTTCCGATCGACATTCCGCCCCTCCGCGACCGCAAAGAGGACATCCCGCTGCTGGTCAACTATTTCATCAAAAAGTATAGCGTCAGGACCGGCAAGACATTCAATAGCGTGCCGCAGCATGTCATGGACAGGCTGGAAGAGTATCGCTGGCCGGGAAACGTGCGCGAGCTGGAGAACATCATCGAGCGCGCCGTCATCACCAGCAGCGAGAAAAAGTTCAGAATCGGCGACTGGCTGCCGACAGAAAACTCGCAGGTCATGCCGGATTTCGTCTCGCTGGAGGAGAATGAACGCCGGCACATCGTCAAAACGCTGCAGCTGACCAACTGGCGAGTCAGCGGCGACAGGGGCGCCGCCAAAATGCTCGGCATCAATGCAAAGACGCTCGAGTCCAGGATGAAGAAATTGGCCATCAGCAAAAATGGCTAGTGCTGAAATATCAGAAATTTCTGAAATATCAGCATTTTTCAGGCAGCCGCAGCGACTCGAGGCAGAATAATCAAAGGACACAATATATTGATATTATGCAAGTTAGATAAATTGCTTTTTCAGCAAAAGACTTTGGCACATCCTTTGAGTGAGCGATGGTCGAAACCATTCACTCACAACGCAAAGGAGATCATCATGAAATCAAGTCTTTTTCTCGCCATCGTTCTGTTCTCGCTCCTCGCCATCGGGGCGACAGCAGCAGTGCCCAATGAGATTGACTGGGACGCTTTCAGCAAAAACCTGACTGTTGCGCTCAAGTCGGATAATCCCGGATTACAGCAATCAGCCATGTGTATGATCATTCAATATGCCGACAATCTCGCCATCCCCCGATCAGCTGTTTTTGACATCGTCAAAGTGTTCCGCAGCGACAAAAATGATAACGTCCGCTTGCTGGCCCTCGTCACGCTGCATAAAATCGAAGATCCGTGGGCCATGGACTTTCTGCGACGTCATCGCCGTTTCGAACAGCAGACGCGCGTCAAGCAGCTTTGCTGCTGCGCGGTCAACACCTACTATGCAAAAATAGATTCGCTGAAAGCTGAAAAGCAGGAAAAGATATTGGCGCAGGCGCAGAACGAGCTCTTGAATGAGCATGTGACAGCCGCACAGACAATGGAAATCGAACAGTACGGATTCTGACCAGAGACGACAATAGATGCCACAGCTCGCCCGCGCAGTTGTGGCATCCTTTCATAACGGACGAAACGATAAAGCCCATATGCCATCAGATGCGGAGAAAAATTCAGGGGATCTTTTCATCGATTTGACCGACGCGAACTTTAAGCATGCGGTCATTGACAGTAAAAAGCCATTCATCATCGAAATTCGCGCTGACTGGTGCGGCGAGTGCTTCATCATGGAGGCCATTCTCAAGCAGCTGGCAGCAGAATTTTCACATCAGATCAGCTTTGGCTATGTGAATGTGGACACCAACGAAGAGATAACCAAACAGTTTGGCGTGACTGAATTGCCCCTGCTCATGTTCTTCAAAGAGGGCGAACTGGCCCATCATTGCATCGGTCTGCGCTCCCGCAGCTCAGTGCGCCAGCAGCTGGTCAAAATCTACATGCCGGTCACGCCATAGCAAAAAGGGAACTCGCGGCTGCGGACAACGTTCAAATAATATTACCTCTTCAACATGCTGTCTCCTTCTTCAGAGACAAAAAAGCCTGCTCGAATCATCCGGCAGGCTTTTTTTTCACTCGCAACCGATATGGCTCTATTGCATCTTGTAGACAAACCGGTACTGGCCTGATCCGATCTCGACGGTCACGACAACGCCGTCCTGCTCCGAGCTCCTGACTTGAGCCTTTGTCACAGCGACCTCATTCACCGTCACGCCATCCAGCTCGGCGCTCGGCAGCTTGACCGTCGCTGTTGTATTGGCCGGAATCGTCACATCCAGCGTCATGACGCCATCCTTCAGTTGCCAGAAGGATGCGAGGGCGCCATACATCGTCTGCAGGCTGGCCTTGACGTGGGTGAGCTCACCGCCGGGGTGCGGCTGGATGATCGTGTGCTTATAGCCCGGATTTTTCTCATCGATTTCGATGCCGGCCACCACCCGATAGAGCCACTCGCCGATGGCGCCATAGGCATAATGGTTGAACGAATTCATGCCCGCATCCTGAAACGTGCCGTCCGGTTTTTGACCGTCCCAGCGCTCCCAGATGGTCGTCGCGCCCTGAGTGACGGGATAGAGCCACGAGGGATACTCTTTACGATTCAGCAGCATGAACGCTTCATCAAAATAGCCATAGTCGCTCAGGACATGACAGATGAGTGGTGTGCCCAAAAAGCCCGTGGTGATGTGTTTGAAAGAGCGCACGTCCGCCGCCAGTCGTGCCGCCGCTTTTGCAGCGATGTCAGGCGGCAAAATATTGAATCCCAATGCCAGCGCATATGCGGTCTGGGTGTTGGGAGAGAGGCGAGCGTTGCTTGTGACAAATTCAGTCATAAAGACCTCGGTCGCCTTTTTGCTCAGAGCGGCGTATTTTTCCGCATCAGCGGATTTGCCGAGCAGTTGGGCGCTCCGACAGAGCAGATTTGTCGAATTTATGAAAAAGGCCTGCGTGATGAAATCCTTGTCCGTGGTGGCGCCGGGATAATCGGAACGAGTCGTGTTGAACGACAGCCAGTCGCCAAAGGTGAAATCGGTGTTCCAAAAATAGGTGTCGCCGGCGCGGCGCGCCATATAATCGACCCAGCCCTTCATGCAGTCGTATTGCTCCTCGAGGATGCGGCTGTC
>RQOI01000351.1 GCA_003854995.1 Candidatus Zhuqueibacterota bacterium | reverse complement strand
GTCACGCACACTTTTATTTTTCTCGACGATGTCATTGCACAACCGAACGATCCGCCGGGCTATCCTGAGAAATGGGGGCCTTATACGGGTATTGCGGGCACGGCCATCGCGGATTATGAAATGGATCCGGAGATAACCGGCGATCCGCGATATGCGCCTTTTCTCAAGGGTGCGTTCACCTCCATTCCCACCATGTCGCTGGTCACCAAAAAGGAGAATCTGTTCTCGAACAGCACAGATCCGCAGCAGGGCGGTATCTATATCTACACTGGGCCGCCTGAGGCCGGCGATGTGCCGGGACTCGGTGATGACTGGGAGCGTCCCGCATCCATCGAGTTCTTCACCCCGGACGGTTCCGAAGAGTTTCAGCTCAACTGCGGCGTCAGATTGCAGGGCGGACACAGTCGTCGTCCCGAAAAATCGCCAAAACATTCGTTCCGCGTTGTCTTTAAAAGTCAATATGGTCCCACGCGATTGAACTATCCTCTGTTTGGCGACGAGGCCGCACAGAGCTTTAACACCATCACCCTGCGCGCCGGATTCGGCAATGAATGGATTCACTGGAGTTCTGCCGAGCGACAGCGCGGCAATTACGGTCGCGATATATGGGCCAAGGATACGCAGCTCGCCATGGGACACCCGGCCGGACACGGACGTTATGTCCATTTGTACGTCAATGGTCTCTATTGGGGTTTGTACAATCCCACCGAACGGCTGGATCGCGAATTCGCCAAATCCTATCTGGGCGGTGATGATCTGGACTATGACGTCATCAAAGATTATACCAGCGTCGTCGATGGCGACATCGCGGCATGGGAGGAAATGATGACCCTGGCGAACCGCGGTCTTGCGAGTACAGCAAACTATCAGCGCATCCAGGGCAACAATCCCGATGGCTCGCCGAATCCGAACTATAAAACCTATGTGGATGCCGTCAGTCTTGCCGACTATATGCTGCTCAATTTTTATGGCGGCAACACCGATTGGGATCATCATAACTGGGTGGCCATTCGAAATCGCGTCCTGCCGGGCAAGGGCTTTCAGTTTTTCAGCTGGGATGCCGAACACGTGCTGAAATCTTTTAATGAAAATACAACAGGCGAGAACAATAACAACTGTCCCAGCGGCCTGTTTCAGCGGCTCGCTGCTAACACTGACTTTCGCCGGCTCTTTGCCGACAGAGTCCAGCGACACTGCTTCAATGGCGGCGTCTTCACTCCGGAAGCTGCTGCAGCGCGCTGGCAAGGACGAGCGGCCCAGATCGATCTGGCCGTCATCCCCGAATCCGCGCGCTGGGGCGACTACCGTCGCGATGTCCATCGCTACAATGCTGAAGGCCCGTTTGATCTTTATGACCGCCAATACTGGCTGAATGAGCAAGCCTATCTATTGAACGACTATTTCCCTCAACGAACCAGCAGACTAATAAGCCAATTGCGCTCGGCAGGTCTGTTTCCAAACGTCCAGGCGCCGCAGTTTCTTTTGAATGACCAGGCGATCGAGGGCACTGTCATTCACTCGGGCGATGTGCTGAGCCTGACCGCATCCGGTTCGATCTATTACACTCTCGACGGCGCCGATCCCCTTCAGCCGCAAGTCTCAACCCCGGGCGTTGAAACGATCCTCGTGGTCGAGCACGCCCGCAAACAGGTGCACGTTCCCAAGGCCGATATCGGTGACGGTTGGCGCACCGAGCTGAATTACGATGATTCAGCATGGCGCTTGTGTCGCGGTGCACCCGGAGGGGTGGGATACGAAAAAGACAGTGGCTATGAAGATTTGATCTCTTTGGACGTGGCTGATGATATGCACGATGACGGAGGAAATCCGAATCCGTCCTGCTATGTACGAATAAAATTCATCCTCTCAGCCGCGGAACTGGCGAAAGTGAAAAGCGTAAAGCTGAACGCGCGCTATGATGACGGCTTTGTCGCCTTTTTGAATGGCGTACGCGTCGCTGCGGCCAATGCGCCGGCGTCGGTGCGCTGGAATTCCGTCGCTTCGGCCGGTCATGAAGATGCCGGCGCGGAAGCGTACGACATCTCGCAGTTCATCAATCTGCTGGTCGAGGGAGATAATCTCCTCGCTCTGCAGGGATTGAATATGAATACCTCGAGTTCTGATTTTCTCATCAATGCGGCGCTGGTGGCAAGCGATCAGGCCAGTTCTGGCGGGGGAGAGTCCTCGAGCGCCATTCTCTACACAGCGCCGCTGGACTTGATTGCCAGCACCCACATCAAAGCGCGATCGCTCTCCGGAAGCGAGTGGAGTGCCCTCGCCGAAGCGATGCTCGTTCTGCCGTCCGATCTTTACAACGTGCGTTTCACCGAGATTCACTATCACCCCCAGGCCCAGGATACGATCGAAAGTCGATCTCTGGAATTCATCGAGTTGAAAAACATCGGCGAATCACCGATTGACCTGAGCGGTGTGCAATTCTCACGCGGTCTGACCTACAAATTTCCCATGAACACGATCTTGCACGGCGGTGAGTTCATCGTCCTCGCCGCAAATGCCCTGCAGTTTTATGCTCGATATGGATTTGCACCATTTGGCTGCTATGAGGGATTTCTCGCCAACGACGGTGAGACCATTGCCCTGGTCAATGCATCGCAGGACACCCTTGTCTCGGTTCGTTATGACGACAAATCGCCCTGGCCCGAAGCGGCGGATGGGCAGGGTTATTCTCTCGTGCCCACTGATCCGAATCCGGCCAATGATCAGAATGATGCGGCACACTGGCGGATTTCTCTGGCGATGCACGGTTCTCCGGGGCGCGATGATTCGCCGGCCGCAGGCGCCGGCGATCATCCCGGCGCAGTTCCGACTGAATTCCGGTTGGCAAATTATCCGAATCCGTTCAATCCCGGCACCACCATCGAGTATGCCATCCGGCAACGTGGTCATGTCACCTTGACCATCTATGATATTCTGGGGCGGGAGGTCGTCACGCTGGTTGATGAGATCCAGGCGCCGGATCACTACAAGCTGTGGTTTGACGCCAGCCGGCTGTCGAGCGGCGTCTATTTTTGTCGCCTGCAGGCGGGCGGAGATGATCAGAAAACGAGGAAAATGCTTCTTGTCCGTTGATGATC
>RQOI01000350.1 GCA_003854995.1 Candidatus Zhuqueibacterota bacterium | reverse complement strand
CTTGTGCCGAAAATCCACGCCATCAGCGTCATGATGCCGCTGCTGACCGTTCTGTCAATGATCCTCGGCATCCTGGGCGCAGTGGTGATCGGCATCAGCTATCTCGATATCGGCATCAAGCCATTCTACAATCAGGTCGTGAACGCCCTCATTTTGAAGGATATCCTCACAGGACTGATCAAAAGCGTGGTGTTCGCCTGGCTGATCGTCCTCACCGCGGCCGCTTACGGCTTTCGGGCGCGCGGCGGCGCTGCGGACGTTGGGCGCGCGACAACGGCCTCGGTGGTCACTTCCATCTTTCTGGTGATTTTGGCCGACAGCATTCTGGGCCTGATCTTTTATTTCGATCCGACGAGTCCGATATGATGACCGAACTGCAGCGCATTGTCGATGTCGTCCATCTGACCAGCGGTTATGGCGAAACCAGGATCCTCGACGATGTCTCCATGTTCGCCCGGGAGCACGAGATCACCATCATTCTCGGCTCGAGCGGGTGCGGCAAGACCACGCTGATGAAACATCTCATCCGGCTCTATCACCCGTGGTCCGGATCGATCAGACTGTTCGGTCAGGAGATCACGGCCATGGATGAGCCAGAGTTCAATGCTTTGCTCTTAAAAGTCGGCGTGCTGTTTCAAAACGGCGCTCTGCTGAACTCGATTACCGTGGCGGAAAACATTGCCATCCCGCTGGAGCAGCACACAAAATTGCCCCTCGATCTCATCCGGCGTCTCGTGCATACCAAGCTGCGACTGGTCGAATTGAGTCACGCCATCGACAAATTGCCCTCCGAGCTCTCGGGCGGCATGCGCAAACGCGCCTCGCTGGCGCGCGCCATCGCGCTCGATCCGCCGCTGCTGTTTTGCGATGAACCGAGCTCCGGCCTGGACCCCATCACCTCTGAATCGATGGATCGCCTGCTGCTGAGAATGCGGGACGATCTGGGCATCAGCATCGTCATCGTCTCGCATGAGCTGGCCAGCATCCATCGTATCGCCGACAGCATCGTGTTTTTAGCCGACGGCAAATGCCTCTTTTGCGGTCCTTTTCATGAAGCGAAATCCGCCGGCATCGAGCAGATCGACCGGTTTTTCAAGGTGGGGAGCTTTGGCTAAGGGAAAATCGCGCCAACACATGGCGTTGCGGGACTTGATGGGTGAGCGAAAGATTGAAACCACCGAGCTCACCGAGAAGCGCCGAGAAAAAAATAGCGTATGGCCCTTCTCGGTGGTCCTCAGTGCGCTCGGTTGCTAATTCGTATCCTTACACAAGAATGGAAAAGTCTTGCAAATTGCTCTGTTCTTTTGTAAATTTCAAATGCCATGAAGAGATTGAAATACATCAGCATCCCTGTTTCCATCGTCCTGTTTGCGACAGGAGTGCAAAGCCTTGACGTGCGTCCGCTTTTGCGGGAGAGAAAAACCGACGTCCATATTGCAGCCGGTGATCCTTTGCCGGCGGTGCAGTCGCCCGTCCGTCCGTCGACCTTGTCTTTGGAACCTCGCTGCACCTCGTCACTCGTGAGCTTTTCCCGCCCGGTTCATTCATGGCGGCATTATATCGACCGGGAGAACGTGATCTCTGATTCCCCTCTTCGAGCCTATAAATACGCCCTGGGGCAATACACGGCTGATTACTAGGGCCCATCCATCCACCTGACATTTTCCTAATTTCCGACATTGTATTACAAATCTACAACATTGTGTTTTTTTAGCAAAGTTTAGAGTCAAACATAAAGAAAACTAAACACGAATTTCCACAAATTATGCACTAATTTTCACGAATTCAAAAATGATTGATTTTTTAATTCGTGTTCATTCGTGTGTCATTCGTGAGAATTCGTGTTCTCTTTTTTGGGTTGCGGCTTAAGGCCGCGCCAAGAATTCTGCGTTTACAGGAGGATGACATGAGTAATTTTGTCGTGAACGGCCTGATTTACATGCTGGGCGCCTTTTTCTTCGGCTTGCTGATTTATGGCTTTTTCATCGTGCTGAAACCGGCGCCAAAAGGCAAAAAAACACAGACTGCCGTTAAATCCAAAGCCAGATCGTGAGCTGACCATGTTTCCCGGCGTCAGCATGTCCGAGATTTTCGTCATATTCATCGTCGTGTTGCTTGTGATGGGACCAAAAGG
>RQOI01000349.1 GCA_003854995.1 Candidatus Zhuqueibacterota bacterium | reverse complement strand
TTTTACGCAAATTTTTAGAAAAATCTTGCTTTTTCAATGTAAAATCTATAAATTCTTTGTCTTTATGTAAATATTTCGATAAAGGAGATAGAGGTGAAGACATTTTCGCCCAAACCACAAGATGTGGTGCGCAAATGGTATGTGATCGACGCGGAAGGCGCGGCGTTGGGGCGCTTGGCTGTCAGGGTTGCCCATGTCGTTCGTGGGAAGCATAAGCCGATTTGGGCGCCGCACGCTGACGTTGGCGATTTTGTTGTCGTCATCAATGCGGATAAAGTACGCCTCACAGGACGCAAAGAAGAGAACAAGGTCTATTACCATCACTCCGGCTATCCGGGCGGCTTGAAAAGCATCCCGTTCCGCAGGAGACAGACGACGCGTCCGGAATATGTCATTCGGGAAGCTGTGCGCGGAATGCTGCCCCATAATCGTCTGGGCCGCAAGATTTTGAGGCATGTTAAAATTTATGCCTCGCCGACCCATCCGCACGAAGCTCAGCAACCGGAAATGCTTTTAGTCTAATGCAAAAAAGGGCTTGACGATGAAGGAAACATATCTATACGCGACCGGCCGACGAAAGAATGCCGTCGCGCGCGTTTATCTGAAACCGGGGAATGGCAAAATAACGGTGAACGAGCTCGAACTGCTCGACTATGTCAAACGTGACACGCTCAAAATGATCATTGAACAACCTCTCGTCGCGACTGGCATGCTTGATAAAGTTGATATCAAGGCTTATGCCGAAGGCGGCGGTCTGACCGGCCAATCCGGAGCATTATTGCTCGGCATTGCGCGGGCACTGGTGAAGAGCGATGCAGAATTCAAACCCGTGCTGCGACGAGGCGGTTTTCTCACGCGTGATCCGAGAATGGTTGAGCGCAAAAAATACGGCCGCTCCGGCGCGCGCAAACGTTTTCAATTCTCGAAACGATAATCTCATTTTTAACGCAATTCACACATTCTTCTCCGAGTACGGGGTGTGCCCCTGACGGGACATGTTGTTTGGAAGAATGGCGGATGAACCCCAAAGTGAGGAACCTATGGACGTAAAAATTCAAGATCTGTTGCTGGCGGGATGCCATTTCGGGCATCTCACGCGTCGATGGAATCCAAAGATGAAACCCTTCATCTTTATGGAGCGAAATGGCATTCACATCATCGACCTCAAAAAGACACTCGTGAGCTTGAACAAGGCATGCGAAGCTGCAACCGAGATCGTTCGCAAGGGTGGCGAAATTCTGCTCATCGGCACCAAGAAGCAGGCAAAAGACATCATTAAAGTCGAAGCTGAACGGTGCGGCATGCCTCATGTGACCGATCGCTGGCTGGGCGGGACGCTGACGAACTTTATCACGATCAAAAAGAGCGTCAAGCGACTCAAAAATCTGGAGAAAAAGGCGACGGACGGGACCTATGACAAGCTCGCTAAAAAAGAAATATTGCAAATTGAACGTGAAAAAGAAAAACTCCACAAAGTTCTGGGCGGTATTCGCGAGATGAACCATCTTCCGGCAGCGATTTTTGTCGTCGATGCCAAAAAAGAGGTGATCGCCATTCGAGAGGCCACGCGACTGAATGTGCCGGTCTTTGCCATCACCGATACGAATTCCGATCCGGATCCAATTGACTATGTCATCCCATGTAACGATGACGCTTTCAAGGCCATTAACCTGGTCGTGCATGCACTTGCCAATGCCATCATTGAAGGTCGAAAAGGACTGCAACAGAACGAAGCCGTTGAAGAAGCCGTCGCCATCGAAGCGGCTGTTGCCGATGAAGGTGAGAACGATTGAGTTGAAACCCATTACCACGCGGAGGAGATAGAGAAATGGTCTCGGCTGCTGATGTGAAGAAATTGCGCGATATGGCCGGCGCCGGCATGATGGAATGCAAAAAGGCGCTCAATGAGACGAACGGCGATTTCGACAAGGCTATCGATTATTTGCGAACCAAGGGGATGCAAAAGGTTGACAAGAAAGCAGGACGCTCGACTGAACAGGGTCTCATTCAGTCGTATATTCATCCCGGCAGTCGCCTGGGCGTTCTCGTCGAGATAAATTGCGAAACTGACTTTGTGGCGAGGACAACTGATTTCCAGAATTTTGCCAAGGATATTGCGATGCAAATCGCGGCCGCCAGACCGATTGCCGTGTCACGAGAACAGGTTGATGCTCGAATAGTCGAACACGAGCTCGAGATCTATCGCGCGCAGGCTCGCGAACAGGGCAAGCCGGAGCAGGTGATTGAACGGATGATCACCGGAAAATTGGAAAAGTTTTATCAGGACACCTGTTTGCTGGAACAGGCTTTTGTCAAAGACTCGGACAGGACGATTGGTGATTATCTGAAAGAAACGATCAGCAAATTGGGCGAGAACATGGTGATTAAAAGATTCGTCCGGTTTGAACTTGGCGAGTGAAATGGTAATTGACAGAGCGAAACAGGGTTGTTTCGCTCTTTTTTTCTGCAGTAGAGTTTGAAAGAGCCAAATGGCCGATGCCAAAGCTGTATATCGTCGCGTCTTGTTGAAACTGAGCGGTGAAGCCCTGATGGGAAAAGACCGACGCCTGGTGATTGATCCGGAGACGGTCAATCAGATCTGCAGAGAGGTGAGCGAGATCGCGAACATGGGCGTGCAAGTGGCGCTGGTCATCGGCGGCGGTAATATTTTTCGCGGACTCTCGGCCAGCGCCCGCGGTATGGACCGGGTCACCGGTGATTATATGGGCATGCTGGCAACGGTGATCAATTCCCTGGCGCTGCAGGACTATCTCGAGCGCTATAATCTGCAGACGCGCGTGATGACCGCCATCAAAATGGAAGAAGTGGCAGAGCCGTTCATTCGACGGCGCGCCGTACGACATCTCGAGAATGGTCGAGTTGTCATCTTTGGCGCCGGCACCGGAAATCCCTACTTCACGACAGATACGGCGGCAAGCTTGCGAGCTGTCGAAATTGAGGCCGATGTCATCTTCAAGGCAACAAAGGTCGATGGCGTCTATGATAAGGATCCGGTCCTGTTCCCTGATGCGGTAAAATTTGACCACTTGACATATATGCAAGTTGTACAAAAACAGCTGCAAGTGATGGATACAACCGCTGTCACTCTGTGCATGGAAAACAAATTGCCCATTGTCGTATTCAAACTGAATGAACCCGGCAATCTGAAAAAGGCAATCCTGGGTGAAAAATTGGGTACAAAAGTAAGTGGTGGCTGATATGATAGAAAAGATAAAAAAAGACGCGAAGGAACGCATGGAAAAGGCTGTCGAGGTCGTCCGCGGCGAATTTACAAAACTCCGAACCGGCAAAGCCACGCCGGCTCTGCTGGATAATGTAAAGATCGACTATTACGGCAGCATCATGCCGATCAAACAGGTGGCCAACATCAGTGCGCCGGAACCGCGACTCCTCGTCATTCAACCGTGGGAAAGACGTCTGCTCAATGATATCGAAAAAGCCATTCAAAAAGCCGACCTCGGCTTCAATCCGTCCAACGATGGCATTGTCATACGTATCCCGATTCCGCAACTGACCGAAGAACGTCGAAAAGACCTGGTTAAAATTGCCAAAAAACATGCCGAAGATGGTAAAATTGCCATCAGAAATGTCCGACGAGACGCCAACGAGAAGCTCAAGCTGGCTGAAAAGGCCGCTGAAGTCTCCGAAGATCAGATGCATGACGGCCAAAACGACGTGCAAAAACTGACGGATGATTATGTGAAAAAAATTGACGAAATTTTGGATATCAAAGAAAAAGAAATCATGGGCGGCTGATTCGATCTCTATCCGGGCATGAAAGGCCGCTGTATTCAGTACAGTGGCTTTTTTTTTGAGGGCGAGGTAACGACAGAATACGATTTGTTCACCTCTTTTTATGAAATGGAAATTTTATCGCGATGCGCTGGTTATAAGATGATGAATGATATGATGGCATAACAGAGTATCGATGGACAGAGTGTAGTGAAACTCGCAAAAGTCAGATTCATTCGTAATCCTAAATCCGGAATCGTCCGCACCCATAGCTTGATTCGCAAGGCGATCGAATGGAATTTCGCTGATTCCGATTTTGATTACGAGATCATTGAGACAGAATACCCCGGCCATGCGCATATATTGGCGAAAGAGGCCGCTGATCAGGGGTATGATGCCGTTGTCTCGATTGGCGGCGATGGCACAACCAATGAGATTGGATCTGCTCTGGTGCACACCAATACGGCCCTGGGCATCATACCGCTCGGCTCGGGAAACGGCCTGGCGCGCGGTATGGGAATTCCGATGCAACCCCTCAAGGCTGCGAATATCATCAAAACCGGCAAGATTCGCACGATCGATGCAGCGCAAGTCGAGGGCGAGATATTTTTCATCGTGACCGGTCTGGGCTTTGACGCTCTGATCGGCAAAATTTTTAATGAGCAGGAAATCAGGGGATTATTGCCTTATTTTACCATCGGTTTTCGCGAGTACAAATCCTACAAGTATGAAGTCTTTGTGCTCAAATTTGATGACAGACAGATTGCCGTTTCCGCTCTCTTTGTCACAATCGCCAACATGAAGGGTTGGGGTGGCGGTGCGATCATCTCGCCTGAAGCCGAGTGCGATGATGCTTTGCTCGACATCTGCGTGATTCATCGGGCGCCTTGGTATTATATCGTGGCCAACCTGTACAAACTCTTCACCGGCGGGGTCGTCAAACTTCGCAAGTACAGCCGCTATCAGGCGAAAAGCGTCGAAATTATTCGTGAAAATCCCGGCCCGTATCATTTTGATGGCGAATCTCGAGATGGTGGCAACACGCTGCACGTCTCGGTCCTGCCCATGGCCTTGAAAGTGATTGTGCCCGCCAATTCCTGAAAAAATGTTGAAACCGAAAGAGCAATTTTTCAGTCTATAGTAGTGTCGGTAAGAATTTTGCGGAGTGACAAGATTGAATATTCTGAAAAATATCATCATTGCTTTTGTTGTCCTGGCTCTCTCTGTCGGCATCTTTTTTCTTCTCATAAAAGATCAGGATGTCAAGAATAATATTTTGCGCTCGACGCTGGAGATGTTTGGTGACGAATTGCTCGCCATGGTGCCAGAGGGTCAAGAGCGGGATGCGCTGGCAAAACGGATCGACGATTTTATCTTAAAAGCGGAAAACAATGAAATCTCAGAAGAGCAGGTGCAGGTAACGCTGGCTCGTGCGTTGAACATGCAGATGGCGCCCGAGAAACCATCACCGCAGGAGTTGCGTACATTGCTGGAGGTATCGCTGGACACTACCCAGGAGCAAAGAATAAGAGAGTTTAGAGGCGAAAAAGGCAGAGAGCGAAAAAGTCAAAGTGATATCCGAGCTGATCGGCTAGCGCGGAATTATCAGGAGATGGTCGATCTGCGAAACGAATTACAAAAGATGTGTCAGGAAGATTCCGCCTGCCGAGCTCTTTACCAGCGAGCCATGTTTGTGGCAGACGATGGTTTGCGCTTTCTGGTTGATTCCAGCGTCACCAAGCAGTATATCTTTGCAAACCATCCTGATCTGCGTCGCCTGCTAGAGGAGATGTCGGCCGATGACCTGGTCAAATTTAAAGATTTCACGCTTGTGCCAGAGGTCGTGCAGCAAGGAGTGGTCCATTTTGCTCCCATGATCCCGGAGTCCATCAGAGTTGAATTCGTCAAGAATATGAACGTGAATATCGATAGTCTGGTACTGAGCATTTCCCATGTTCCCTTTCAGCCGGATTCGCTGAGCGAGTTCATCTACAAGATCATCAAAATCGCTGAGAGTTTCGAATAGATCTCACAGTCGTCCCGCCAGCACAACTGTCTTTTTTGCATGCTCGATGCACAAGCGCGCTTCATCGAGCGCCTGCAATGAAATGACATAAATTCCCATGCGGCATCTCGTGCCGGCCTCATCCAGACCATCCCAGTAGACGGTTCGCTGTGCACCGCTCGGCTGATTGTTGAGGAGAAAACGAACGAGACGACCGTTCATATCAAAAATCTTTAGATTCACATTGGCCAGCGTTGCGGGCAGAGAATAATGAATCCCGGCAAAGTCATCCATGCCATCTCCATCCGGAGAAAACGGATTGGGTGATACGGAGAGCAACGTTGCACTCGATGTGACCTTGAGCGCAATGCTGTTTGAACGCCCGGCCGTGTGCCCGTCCGTATGCACACAGGTCGTCCAGTTCGTTCGCTCCGGTGACGCAGTGAACGGATTGATGCGTTCCAGCGACCTGCCGCGTTCGCCTCCCATTTCTGCTTCATAGGCGACATGATCGATGATCCGACCGCATCCGTCATAGACGATCACGTCGTCCATGTCATTTCCGAGCGATATAAAGTGCGAACAGATAATGGCGGCAGGAGTCTTGTCGAGAAGCGATGAATCCTGGCCGATCGCAATAAAGTGCTGCGACGGCAGAATATGGGAGGCGCTCAGCAGACAGATGCGCTTCAGCGAGTCACGATCAGAAATCGACCAGTTCATCAATTCGACGGGTGTATCGCTCCGATTGTAGAGCTCAATCCATTCACCCTCTCCGACAAGCGGGGAATACATGATCTCGTTTATAACCACACTGGCGGCCGAATAGCTCACAATGATTGTATCAGAACGGGTGTCATTGTTTCGGATCATGTCCTGATACATGCTGATGTCGGCGGTGACGACATGAACTCCCGGCTCTATGCGCGGCCAGATGAGTTCGGCAGAGGCGACGCTGGTTTCGGCTGGTCGGTCGATCACGACCTCTCCGATTGGCAGAACGACCGATTGGCCGATAGGTCGGTACGACAGCGTGACGCTGATCTCATCCAGAGCGCAGCGGCCGGCATTCACGATCTCGACGGTGATGATCACATCTTCGCCATCATGCGGTTGTGTCGGATGAAAACGCAGATCGCCAATGGCGGCATCACGCTCCTTGGGGCTTGAACTGTTCACCTGTCCCGGCGTGCCGCCGTTTTCGTCCGTACAACTGGCCCAGTTGTCGGGATCTGAAGAGTCACCCTCGTCACGAATTCGCTCGATGGAGATGAAACGACCGCCGCCAAAGCTCCGATCATAGGAGACGCTGTCAATCGTGACGTCGGCGGCATCCAGCAGCACCACAGTATCGCCGCTATTGTTGAGCTCGGGCAAATTAGCGACGAGGATCTGAGCGCGCCCTGCGCTGTCACGCGCAACATTGGCGAGCACGCAAAAACCGCCGGCTTTGAGCGTATCATTCTCCCCGGTTAAAACGACAGATTTTCGCGCGTCCTGCAGACGCCAGTCGATGAGGTCGATGTCCAGTTGCGAGCGGTTCAGGATTTCGAGCCATTCCTGCGATTTTTCATCCGTATCATACATGATTTCATTGATCACAACCGAGCCAGGGGGATAGGACTCGGTCACTTGGCACGGAATGGAAGCGCTGTTGTTGTCGATATACTCATCCTGGGTGCAATCGATGACAGCTACGATAGAGTGATCGCCGGCCATCAGCGGGGCGAGCGTCAACGAGACCTCCATCGAAGCCGCAGGAGCGAGCGAATTGAGTGTGACGCGCTTTTGCGCCAGGAGGATATTCCCCTCTCTCGTGCTGTCAAAGAGAGCTAACGTGCAGTGATCAACTGCGAATCTGCCCACATTGCTGATGTCGAGACAAAGGAGGAGCGAGTCGCTGGATGTAACCCGTTCGGATGCGATCCGAATGGCAGTCAATGCCAGGTCGTACGAACGTCGCATGACAGAATTCTCGTATCCGGGGGTGCCGCCCTGGCGGACCGAATTGCGCCAGTTCATTTCCACATCGCTACTGTCAAGATCGATTTTCTCTTCGGAAAAGCCGTCTTTGTTATCGGGTGTGTATTGGTATGATGCGGCCAGCGTGGTATCGGGCGTATGGATTGAGACGATTTCACCCTCTGAATTTTTCAAGCCATTGGCGCCAAATTGCGATTCGGCAATTGTCAGGATCAATGTCTCGGTCGGTATTTCTGTATCATAACAGGCGCTCGCTTGAAAATAGGACGGGACCAGTATGATGGCGTACTGTCTTGGCAGCAGGCGTGCTGTTTCGGTATATGGAAGAATCGTGTTGAATTTGCTCCCGTCGCTGAGCAGCCAGCCGATGAGGTCGATGGTCTCTGACTCGCTCACATTGTAGAGTTCAATGAATTCATCATATCGCTCGTTGCCGTGCGGATTGAACATGATTTCCGACAAGACAATTTGCGCAAACGAATTGAACGTCAGGAAGAACGACAGAACGACAGCACTGTTGCAGCTCATATCCCCATCCCTATCCCTATGTTTATCGCCTGTCAGTTAGAGCGACGCAGTGGGCGTCTTGGACGCCTGCAGCACCTCTTTGATCGATCTGTGCGCAAAGGCGTCATCTACGATCTCGTTGTACTCTTTTGACAGCTTTATTACAATAGAGTGGATATGATCCCCATTTATCTCAAACTCTGACGAGACGCCCTGTTTCCGCAGGCCGTGCAGGATGTCCCGTACAGTCAGATTTTCAGCGCTGCGGGCGGGAGTGTATCGCGACTCTTCTTCATCCGTCTCGATGGCATAGACAAACTGCAACTCGATTAAATTCGCCACGATCTCGTCGATCAATCGTTCCGGCAGCAGGAAATAGTCCTTGATCTCGGTATGACTGGGCGCGGATTGGCCGGCGATAAATCTTGCATAGATGAACAGGACGATGTGCAGCGCCACATTTTCTTTGAAATCAAAGCTGTATTTTGTGCGATGCACCTCCTGTAGGATGTGCGTCTGATTTTGATGCGCGTAAGAGATTTGCGCCCCGAGCAAAACGACCGTCCAGGCCAGATAGAGCCAGATGAGAATCATGGGCAGACTGGCAAAACTGGAGTAGAGAGCCCCTTTGAATCCTGACTGAAACGACAATACGAAATACTTTGTGAAATAAAAGTTGGCGACCTGCCAGGCGATGCCTGCCATGAGCGCGCCCATGATGGCCGAACTCCATCGCACTTGCGTGTTGGGGATGACCATGTACAGGAAGAAGAAAACAAAGACGGATAGCACCAGTGGCGTGGAATTTTTTATCACCCACATGGCGCCCGGATTTTGGGTCATGGCCTGAACAATGGGGATGCTCTGCAGATAGGTGTTGATGACCGGCACGCCAATGATGAGCAGCGGGATGAAAAAGAATACGCCCGCCAGATTGGCAAAACGATGCGGTACGCTGCGCTGTTTCTGCACTCTCCATATGTCGTTGAAGGCGCGCTCGATGGTATTGACAATCGAAAAGATTGATACGATCAATACAGAGACGCCCAGAATGGGAAAGAGCCTCAGATCAAGACTGCTGATGGCCTGTATAATTTGCGGCACGAGCTGGCTCACCTGCGCGCCGAAAGGCTTTGCCCATTCCAGCAGATGAGGCTCAATCTTGATGTGATAATTAAAGCCGCGCAGAACGGCGAAGGTGATGGCCAGAAGCGGGAATACCGCCAGCAGGGTCGAGTAAACCA
Organism: Candidatus Zhuqueibacterota bacterium; assembly: GCA_003854995.1. Lineage (GTDB taxonomy): Bacteria > Zhuqueibacterota > Zhuqueibacteria > Residuimicrobiales > Krinioviventaceae > Kriniovivens. The sequence continues at coordinate 127 of RQOI01000349.1, read as the reverse complement.
GGGCTGCGGCCCGAATCGGCAGCTTGTCCTCGACATAGGAGCGCACGACAAGGTAGCCGATGACCGCTTGTTGATAGACAATTTTACGCAATGTGGAGAGCTTGCTATAATCCTGCCGGCCGATATC